>NZ_JBEOXE010000024.1:0-117744 GCF_040296485.1 Streptomyces sp. NPDC002138
GAACGCGTACGGGAACACCACGCTCGACGACCTGCTCTCGGTCCTGGCCGAGGTCTCCGGCCGGGACATGGGGCTGAATTTGGCTGGGCCTGGGTGTCCGGCCGGGCTGGGTTTGGCTGGGCCTGGGGGTTCGGCGGGGCTGAATTTGGCTGGGCCTGGGTGCTCGGCGGGGCTGGGTTTGGCTGGGGCTGGGTGCTCGGCGGGGCTGGGTTGGGCTGGCGCCGGGGGGTGGTAGCCGTTTCGGGGGGTCGGGTCTCGGTGCTCATGCGGCGGCCTGCTCCTTCTCCAGTTGCTGGGCACGGGCCACCTCGTCGTGGAGCAGGGTCCAGATCTCGTGGCGGTAGCGGGCGAATTCGGGGCTGGAGCGCAGGTCTTCGCCCAGGAGACCGCTCGCGCGGCCCCCGAAGGAGACCGGGACGATCTCCTTGACCCGGCCGGGGCGGGAGGTGATGACCGCGACGCGCTGGCCGAGGTACACCGCCTCCTCGATGCTGTGCGTGATGAAGACGACGGTCTTGCCGGTGCTCTGCCAGATCCGCCGGAGTTCGTCCTGGAGGGATTCGCGGGTCTGGGCGTCGAGCGCCGCGAAGGGTTCGTCCATCAGCAGCACATCGGGGTCGTAGGCCAGCGCGCGGGCGATCGCGACGCGCTGGCGCATGCCGCCGGACAGCTCGTGCGGGTGCCGGTCGCCGAATCCGGTGAGTCCGACCAGGTCGAGGAACTCCCGCGCCTGCGCGGTGCGTTGGCGGCGCGGGACCCCGGTCGCCTCCAGCCCGAACTCGATGTTGCCGAGCGCGGTGCGCCACGGCAGCAGCGCGTACTGCTGGAAGACGATGCCCCGGTCCAGGCCCGGGCCGGTGACCGGCTCGCCGTCGAGCAGGATCCGGCCGCCGCTCGGCCGGGTCAGGCCGCCGAGCAGGTCGAGGAGGGTGGACTTGCCGCAGCCGCTGGGGCCCACGACGACGAGGAACTCCCCCGCCTCGATGGAGAGGTCGATGCCGTCCAGTGCGGTGAAGTCGCCCCGGGAGGCGGACGGGAAGGTCTTGGTGACCGAATCGAAGACGATCTTCGTCATGGCGCTCAGGCCCCCTTCCGGTAGCCGTTGAACTCGTTGCTGTAGAGGTCGGCGGCCTTGAGCTGCCCCTTCTTGATGTCTCCGCGCTCCCCCAGCCAGTCGAGCCAGATCTGGAACTCCTTGTCCTCGATCCGGCCGCCCTCCTCGGCCACCCCGTACGAGTGCCAGTACTGGAGGGTGGAGGTGTCCTCGTTGCGGCCGCGCTTCTTGACGATCGCGGTCATCCGGGCGATCACCTCCTCGCGCGGGGTGGCGCGGGCCCACTCGATGGCCTTGGCGACACCGGTGGTGAACGTACGGACGGTGTCCGGGTTCTCCTTGATGAAGCGCTGGGTCATCACGTAGGTGCCGGCGCTGAACGCCCCGAGCAGTTCGAAGTCGCTGAACAGGGGGCGGATGCCACCGGTTGCCAGCGCCTTGTCGCGCAAGACCCCGCTGAGCACCGCGACCTCGATCTGCTTCTGCCGCAGCGCCTGTTCGGTGTTGACGGGCGGTATCACCAACGGCTCCACCTTGGCCGCCTCCGCCTTGGAGAGGCCGTTGCGGCTGAGGTAGATGTCCAGGAGGGCCTGGTAGTGGGCGCCCAGGGTGTTCATGCCGACCTTCTTGCCGATCAGGTCGCGGGCGGAGCGGATCGGGCTGTCCTCCAGTACGTAGTAGCCGCCGTAGGTGTACTGGTCGGAGCCGTAGTAGGAGACGACGGCCTTGATCGGGGCCTTGCTCGCCGCGAGTTTGACGACGGCGCCGTTGAACGCGCCGCCGAAGTGGGTCTGGCCGGTGGCTGCGGACTGGATGTCCTGCGGTCCGCTGATGGTGTTGCCGACCCAGTCGAGGGTGACGTCGCCGAGGTAGCCGAGGTCCGCGGCGAGTTCGGGCAGCGTGACCGCGCCGACCGCGCCCTGGTACTTGAGCTTCTTGAGCTGCGCGCCGCCGCTGCCGCCGGAGGCCGTGGCCGTGCCGCAGCTCACCGCGGCCGCCGAGATGCCGAGCAGGGCGAGGAACTGACGCCGGGAGGTGGTGGTCCGGGTGGGTGTCGCGGGCATGGCTGGTCCTTCTCGGGGCGGTGGGGCGGGCGGTTACGGGGCGGTGGTGGCGGTGGTCAGGGTGGAGTCGGCGCGGGGCGCGGAGCGGGCGCGCAGGGCCTCGGCGAACTCGTCGACGGCCTGGTAGAGGTCCAGCTCGGCCTCGGGGCGCAGCCGGTCGGGTCCGGCGCCGCGCTCGATGGAGGAGTCCAGGACGAAGCGGCCGGTGGTGACGTGGCGGGCGCCGAGCGCGCTGAGCACCGGGCGCAGGGCGTAGTCGATGGTCAGGACGTGGGCGAGGCTGCCGCCGGTGGCGAGCGGCAGGACGGTCTTGCCGGCCAGGCCGTCCTGCGGGAGCAGGTCGAGGAAGGCTTTGAGCAGGCCGGTGTACGAGGCCTTGTAGACCGGGGTCGCGATGACCAGCCCGTCCGCCTCGGCCACGGCGGCCAGGGCCCGGCGCAGCTCCGGCTGCCCGCTGCGGGCGGCCAGCAGGTCGGCGGCGGGGAGTTCGCGGACGGCCAGGTGCGTGGTCGCGAAGCCGGAGTGGGACAGGCGGCGCAGGACGTGCTCGGCGACGACGGCGGTGCGGGAATGCGGGGAAGGACTGCCGGTGAGGGCGAGGATGCTGGCCACGAGGGCTCCTTGGGCGTCGTGCGGGGTGGGGGCGGGCGTGGGCGTGGGCGTGGGGTCAGGCGGCGGGCTGGGCGGCGAGTGCGGGTACGGGGGCGGTGGCTGGGGCGGTGGCGCCCGAGGCTCCGGAGGGGATGCCGAAGGAGGGGGCGGGGACGCTGTCCGGGCTGATCAGGCGGGAGGGGCGGCCGTCGGGGCCGACCGGGACGTCGCCGTCGACGGTGACCCGGCGCAGGGTGCGCTCGTGGTCGTCGGAGTCGTCGACGCCGTAGTGCTGGGTGGCGCGGTTGTCCCAGATGGCGACGTCACCGGTGCGCCACTGCCAGCGGACGGTGTTCTCGGGGCGCTCGATGTGCGCCTGGAAGAGGTCGAGGAGGGCCCGGGAGTCGCGGCCGGTGAGGCCGGTGAGGCGCTGGACGAAGTTGCCGAGGAGCAGGGCGCGTTCGTCGGTCTCGGGGTGGACGCGGACCACCGGGTGCTCGGTGAGGAACGAGGTGGAGGTGAACACCTCGCGGTACTGGGCGAGGGCCTCGGGCAGGGCGTCGGGGCGCAGGGCGGCGTAGTCGTACTCGTTGGAGTGCACGGCGCGCAGGCTGTCGGCAAGGGCGCGCAGCGGCTCCGGGAGGCCGCTGTAGGCGGCGGCGGTGTTGGCCCACAGGGTGTCGCCGCCGTAGGGCGGGATGGTGACGGCCCGCAGGATGGAGAAGGCGGGGTAGGCGGGGACGAAGGTGACGTCGGTGTGCCATTGGTTGGCACGGGCGCCGTGGTGGGAGTCGATGCCGAGGGCGTAACGGCCGTCCGCGGAAGGCACGGTGGGGTGCGCGACGGGGGTGCCGAGGAGCTGCGCGAAGGCCTCGTGGGAGGCCTCGTCGAGGTGGTCCTGGCCGCGGAAGAAGACGACCTTGTGAGCGAGGAGCGCGGCGCGGATCCGGGCGACGGTCTCGGGGGCGAGGTCGCCGCCGAGGCGGACGGAGCCGATCTCGGCGCCGATGCGGCCGCCGACCTTGGTGACGGTGGTCATTCTGGATCTCCTGGGGGCAGATTTCTTCCGCAGAGGAAGAAATGGGGGTGGGCGGGGTCGCCGGGGTGATGCGGGGCTTCGAGGGTGCGAGGGTGCGGCGGTGCTGCGGTGCGGGGTGCCGGGGCGGCCGGGGTTTTGAGCGGGGCTCAGGGGAGGGGCGCTGCGCGGTACGGCACGCGGGGCGCGGGCGGGTCGGTCAGGCCCGGGAGGGGGCCGGACAGCGGCCCGGACAGCCGCCCGGAGCGGTACACGCACCGGGGGTGTGGAGCCGCGAGGCGGATCGAGCAGTCGCGGTCATGGCTCGGAGCCTGTCAGCGGGCCCGGCGCCGGTCAACCCCCCGGGGCTGCGACTGAAACCGGCCACCGGGGCCCTGGGGTGGTGGCCGGTGCACCACCGCTCACCTGCGGTGATGCCGACGAGCAGGCCGGTCGGGCGGGCCCATGTGGCGCATGATCGCCCCCGCCGGATTTCACGCCCCCGCAATGCGGCCGCCACGCCCTCGCCCCACGACCCTCTCTGCCGGCGTACGAGTCGCCCCCGGCGAGCCACGCCGGCCCCCTCGGCGCTTGAGCCGCCCCCCGAAGGCCCACGCCGGCCAAACTCAGCCCCGCCAGACGTATGGGGCGCCCCCGAAGGCCCACGCCTGCCAAACTCAGCCCCGCCGACGTTTGAGGCGCCCCCACCGGGCCGCGCCAGCCCAGCCCCGCTAACGCTTAAGCCGTCCCCGAAGGCCCACGCCGACCAAACTCAGCCCCGCCGGCGTTTGAGGCGCCCCCGGAGGGCCGCGTCAGCCCAGCCCGGCCCCGCCGACGCTCAGGCCGTCCCCCAAAGGCCAACGCCAGCCACACTCAGCCTCGCCGGCGTTTGAGGCGCCCCCGGAGGGAAATGGCCGCCGGGCCGGTACGTGCGTTTTCGGGTGCGGCTCGCACTGCCCTCCGGGGGCGCCTCAAACGCCGGCGAGGCTGGATTGGCCGGCCCGGCCGGGCGCGGGCCCGCCCGAGGCTGGATTGGCCGGGATGGCGCGGCCCCCGCCCGAGGACGGATTGGCCGGCCCGGCCGGGATGGCGCGGCCCCCGCCCGAGGACGGATTGGCCGGCCCGGGCGGGATGGCGCGGGCCCCGCCCGAGGCTGGATGGGGCCGGCGGCACGACGCCCCGGCGCCCCAGTGGGGCGGGATGGCGCGGCCCCATCCAGCCTCGGGACGGATTGGCCGGCCCGGCCGGGCGCGGGCCCGCCCGAGGACGGATTGGCCGGCCCGGGCGGGATGGCGCGGGCCCCGCCCGGGGCTGGATGGGGCTGGCCCGGGTGGGAGGGTGCGGGTTGGCGTTGGGGCTGGGGGATGATCGGGGGGAGGACCGGACCCCTGGGAGAGCGTGTGACAGTCGAGGCCGTCGGGACGCCCGCGCAGCGGTCGGCGGGAGACGGGCGGGCGGCCGCCAACGCCGCCGCCGTGCTGCGGACCGTGCTCGACCACGGCCCCATCGCCCGCAGCGCCGTCTCCGGCCGGTGCGGCCTGAGCCCGGCCGCCGTGTCCCGGCAGACCACCCTCCTGCTGCGGCGCGGCCTGCTGCGCGAGGTCCCCGCTCCCCCGGCCGGCCCGGGGACGGCGGCCGGGCGGCCCCGGATCCCGCTGGACCTGCACACCGGGGCCGTCGGCGGCCCGCTGGCCGGAGCCCTGCACATCGGGGTACGGGCCTGCCTCCTCGGGCTCGTCGATCTGCGCGGGCAGGTCCTGGCCCGGCGCACCCTCCCCCACGAGCAGGGCCTCCCCCCGGACCGCCTGACCGGCCGCATCGCCACCGAACTGGCCCGTTTCCTGGCCGAGTTCGGCGGCGACCGGCCCCTGCTCGGCGTGGGCGCCGCCCTGGGCGGGTGGATCCGCCCCGACCCCGGCACCGTCGTCCGGCACACGGCGCTGGGCTGGCACGACGTACCGCTGGCCGCCTCCCTGACGCAGGCCCTGGGGCTGCCGGTCCGGGTGGACAACCACGCGCGCGCCGTCGGCCACGCGGAGATCCTCTTCGGCCACCCCGAGGCCCGGCGCAGCCTGGTGCACCTCTTCATCGGCAACGTGGTGGACGCCGCCTTCGGGATCGAGGGCGCCGTCCACCAGGGCCCCGGGGCGGCCGCCGGGGACGTGGCGCACCTGCCGGTGCCCGGCTCGGCCGTGCCGTGCGCGTGCGGACGTACCGGCTGCCTGCAGGCCACCGCCTCCGACACGGCGCTCGGCGCGGAGGCGGTGCGCCGGGGGATCGTGCCGGACCCCTCCGTGGCGCTGCTCGTCGACGCGGCCGCCACCGGCGACCCCCGCGCGGACGCCCTGCTGCGCGAGCGGGCCCGGGCCGTCGGGCGGGCGGCCGCGCTGCTCCTCGACGTGTTCAACCCGGCCGTGATGGTGATCACCGAGCTGTCGAGCGTCCTGCACGAGGGCTATCTGGATGACATCCGCTCGGCGGCGGCCGAGCTGTCCCCGGGTGCGGCGGGCCCGGGGAGGATCGTCGCCCCGCACGCGGGGCCCGCCGTACTCCCGCAGGCGGCGGCGACCGTGCTGCTCGGTCCGTTGTTCCGGGATCCCGCCGGTCTGTCCTGAACCTGCCACGCTCCGGGAGTGCGAGATCACATATGGGGGTTATGGCTTCGCTTTAGCGGCGCCCCTAGCATTCGAGCCATGACGGTCCTGCCTGATGACGGGCTTTCCCTGGCCGCCGAGTTCCCTGACGCGACGCATGAGCAGTGGCAGCGCCTGGTAGAGGGCGTGCTGCGCAAGTCGGGCAAGGAAGCTTCCGGCGAGGCAGCTGAGAACGCGTTGTCCACCACGCTCGAGGACGGGCTCAGTACGCGCCCGCTCTACACCGCGCCCGCTTCCGGGGGCTCCGCGGACGCCGATGCCATCGGCCTGCCCGGATTCCCTCCGTTCCTGCGCGGCGGCCGGGCCGAGGGGACCGCCGCCGGCTGGGACGTGCGCCAGCGGCTCACGCACACCGATCCGGCGCTCCTGAACGAGGCCGTGCTCGCCGACCTGGAGAACGGGGTCACCTCGCTGTGGCTGACCGTCGGCCGGGGCGGCGTCCCGGTCGAGGGCCTGGCCCGCGCGCTGGACGGGGTCTACCTGGACCTCGCCCCGGTCACCCTGGACGCCGGAGCCGAATTCGCCCCGGCGGCGCGGGAGTTGCTGCGGCTCTACGCGGAGCGCGAGGTGGCCCCCGAGGCCGCGCGCGGCAGCCTCGGCGCCGACCCGCTGGGCCACGAGGCCCGTACCGGCGAGCCCCTGGACCTGTCCGGGGCGGTGGAGCTGGCCCGGGAGACCGCGGCTGGCTGGCCCGGACTGCGCGCCCTGACCGTGGACGCCCTCCCCTACCACGAGGCGGGTGGCTCGGCGGCGCAGGAGCTGGGTCTCTCCCTGGCCACCGGCGTGGCGTACCTGCGCGCGCTCACCGGGGCGGGCATCGGCACCGAAGCGGCCTTCGGGCAGCTGGAGTTCCGCTACGCCGCCAGCGCCGACCAGTTCCTCACCATCGCCAAGCTGCGCGCGGCCCGGCGCCTGTGGGCCCGTATCGCCGAGGCCAGCGGGGTACCCGAGGCGGGCGCCCAGCGCCAGCACGCGGTGACCTCACCGGTGATGATGACCCGGCGCGACCCGTGGGTGAACATGCTCCGCACCACCGTGGCCTGCATGGCCGCGGGCGTGGGCGGGGCGGACGCGGTCACCGTGCTGCCCTTCGACCACGACCTCGGGCTGCCGGACGCCTTCGCGCGCCGGATCGCCCGCAACACCTCGACCATCCTGATGGAGGAGTCGCACCTGGCCCGGGTGATCGACCCGGCCGGCGGCTCCTGGTACGTGGAGCAGCTCACCGACGAACTCGCCCACGCCGCATGGGAGTTCTTCCAGCGCGTGGAGAAGGCGGGCGGCCTGCCCGCCGCGCTGCGCTCCGGTCTGGTCGGCGAGCTCCTCGCCGCCACCTGGGCCGAACGCTCCAGGAAGCTGGCCAAGCGCCGCGAACCGATCACCGGCGTCAGCGAGTTCCCGATGCTCTCCGAGAAGCCGGTGGTCCGCGAGAGCGCGCCCGCCGCGCCCTCGGGCGGGCTGCCGCGGGTCCGCCGCGACGAGGCCTTCGAGGCGCTGCGCGCCCGCTCCGACGCCCACCTGGCCGCGACCGGCTCCCGGCCGCGGGTGTTCCTCGCGGCGCTGGGTCCCGCCGCGGCGCACACCGCCCGTGCCACCTTCGCCTCCAACCTGTTCCAGGCGGGCGGCGTCGAGGCGGTGCACGACCCGGTGTCCGTGGACGCCGACACGGCGGCCGCCGCCTACGCGGCGAGCGGAGCCGACGGCATGGCCGTGCTCTGCTCCAGTGACGCGCTGTACGAGGAGCGGGCCGGGGCGGTGGCGGCCGCGCTGCGCGCCGCCGGTGCCACGACCGTGTTCCTCGCGGGCCGCCCGGGCACCTGCGAGGGTGCCGTGGACGAGTACGTCTTCGCCGGCTGCGACGCGGTCGCCGTGCTGTCCTCCGTACTCGACCGGATGGGAGTGACCTCGTGAGCATCCCCGATTTCTCCGAGCTGGCGCTCGGCGGGCCCGCTCCCGCCGGGTCCGAGGAGCAGTGGCGGGCGGCGGTGAAGGAGTCCACCGGCTCCGCCACGGACGACCTGCTGTGGGAGACGCCGGAGGGCATCGGCGTCAAGCAGCTGTACACCGGGCGGGACCTGGAGGGCCTGGACTTCCTGGGGACGTACCCGGGCGTGGCCCCGTACCTGCGCGGCCCGTACCCGACGATGTACGTCAACCAGCCCTGGACGATCCGGCAGTACGCGGGCTTCTCGACGGCCGAGGAGTCGAACGCCTTCTACCGGCGCAACCTGGCGTCGGGCCAGAAGGGCCTGTCGGTCGCCTTCGACCTGCCGACGCACCGCGGCTACGACAGCGACCACCCCCGGGTGACGGGCGACGTCGGCATGGCGGGCGTGGCGATCGACTCGATCTACGACATGCGCCAGCTGTTCGACGGGATCCCGCTGGACAAGATGTCGGTGTCGATGACGATGAACGGCGCGGTGCTGCCCGTGCTGGCGCTGTACATCGTGGCGGCGGAGGAGCAGGGGGTGTCCCCCGACAAGCTCGCGGGGACCATCCAGAACGACATCCTCAAAGAGTTCATGGTCCGCAACACCTACATCTATCCGCCGAAGCCGTCGATGCGGATCATCTCCGACATCTTCTCCTTCACCTCGCAGAAGATGCCGCGGTACAACTCGATCTCGATCTCCGGGTATCACATCCAGGAGGCCGGGGCCACCGCCGACCTGGAGCTGGCGTACACGCTGGCCGACGGCGTGGAGTACCTGCGGGCCGGGCTGGGCGCCGGGATGGACGTGGACGCCTTCGCACCGCGCCTGTCCTTCTTCTGGGCGATCGGCATGAACTTCTTCATGGAGGTCGCCAAGCTGCGGGCCGCGCGGCTGCTGTGGGCGCGCCTGGTCAAGCAGTTCGACCCGAAGAACGCCAAGTCCCTCTCGCTGCGCACCCATTCGCAGACCTCGGGCTGGTCCCTGACGGCGCAGGACGTCTTCAACAACGTGACGCGCACCTGCGTCGAGGCGATGGCCGCGACCCAGGGTCACACCCAGTCGCTGCACACCAACGCGCTCGACGAGGCGCTGGCGCTGCCGACCGACTTCTCGGCGCGGATCGCGCGCAACACCCAGCTGCTGCTCCAGCAGGAGTCGGGGACCTGCCGGGTGATCGACCCGTGGGGCGGCAGCGCGTACGTCGAGAAGCTGACCTACGACCTGGCCCGCCGGGCGTGGCAGCACATCCAGGAGGTCGAGGCGGCCGGCGGCATGGCGCAGGCCATCGACGCGGGCATCCCGAAGCTGCGCGTGGAGGAGGCCGCGGCCCGCACGCAGGCGCGGATCGACTCCGGGCGGCAGCCGGTGATCGGGGTGAACAAGTACCGGGTGGAGACCGACGAGCAGATCGACGTGCTCAAGGTGGACAACTCCTCGGTGCGCGCCCAGCAGATCGCCAAGCTGCGGCGGCTGCGCGAGGAGCGTGACGAAGCGGTGACGCAGGACTGTCTGCGGGCGCTGACGAACGCCGCCGAGCGCGGTGCGGGCACCGGGCTGGACGGGAACCTCCTCAAGCTGGCGGTGGACGCGGCCCGCGCGAAGGCCACCGTGGGCGAGATCTCGGACGCCCTGGAGAAGGTGTACGGGCGGCACGCGAGCCAGATCCGTACCATCTCGGGTGTGTACCGGAGCGAAGCGGGAGAGTCCCCGTCGGTCGAGCGCACCCGCGCGCTGGTGGACCGGTTCGAGGAGGCGGAGGGCCGTCGCCCGCGCATCCTGGTGGCCAAGATGGGCCAGGACGGGCACGACCGCGGCCAGAAGGTGATCGCGACCGGCTTCGCCGACCTGGGCTTCGATGTGGACGTCGGCCCGCTGTTCCAGACGCCCGAGGAGGTGGCCCGCCAGGCCGTCGAGGCGGACGTCCACGTGGTGGGCGTGTCCTCGCTGGCCGCCGGTCACCTGACCCTCGTACCGGCGCTGCGCGAGCGGCTGGCGGAGGAGGGCCGTGAGGACATCGTGATCGTGGTGGGCGGGGTGATCCCGCCGGCGGACGTGCCGACACTGCTGGAGATGGGCGCCGCGGCGGTGTTCCTGCCCGGCACGGTCATTCCGGACGCGGCGCACGACCTGGTGATGCGGCTGGCCGCCGAACTCGGTCACGAGCTGTAGGCGGGGCGGCCGGCCGATGCCCCCGAAGATCGACATCGACGCCTACGCCAAGGGCGTGCTCGACGGGAAGCGCGCGTACATCGCCCGCGCCATCACCCTCGTCGAGTCCACCCGAGCCGATCACCGCGTGCTGGCGCAGCGGCTCCTGACGGAGCTGCTGCCGCACGCGGGCGCCGCGCGCCGGATCGGGATCAGCGGTGTGCCGGGCGTGGGCAAGTCCACCTTCATCGACGCCTTCGGCACCATGCTGACCGGGCTCGGGCACCGGGTGGCGGTGCTGGCGGTGGACCCGTCCTCGACCCGCACCGGCGGGTCGATCCTGGGCGACAAGACCCGGATGGAGCGCCTGGCCGTGGATCCGGCGGCCTTCGTACGGCCGTCTCCCTCGGCGGGCACCCTGGGCGGGGTCGCGAAGGCGACCCGCGAGTCCATGATCGTCATGGAGGCCGCGGGCTACGACGTGGTGCTCGTGGAGACCGTCGGCGTCGGCCAGTCCGAGACCACGGTCGCCGGGATGGTCGACTCGTTCCTGCTGCTGTCGCTGGCGCGTACGGGCGACCAGCTCCAGGGCATCAAGAAGGGCGTCCTGGAGCTGGCGGACGTCCTCGCCGTGAACAAGGCGGACGGGCCGCACGAGCGGGACGCCCGGGCGGCCGCGCGGGAACTGGCCGGCGCGCTGCGGCTGATGCACCCGGTGGACGCGGCCTGGACCCCGCCGGTCCTGACGTGCAGCGCGCGCGAGTCGGCGGGCCTGGACGAGGTCTGGGGCCGGCTGGAGCAGCACCGCAAGGTGCTGGAGGCGGACGGCCGGCTCACGGCCAAGCGGGCGGCGCAGCAGGTGGAATGGACCTGGACGATGGTCCGCGACGAGCTGCTGGGACGGCTGCGGGCGGACCCGGCGGTACGGGAACTCGCGCCCGGTCTGGAACAGCGGGTCCGGGGCGGCGAGTTGACGGCCACGCTGGCTGCGGAGCAGATCCTGGCGGCGTTCGGTCGGGCGTGAGCGACCGGACCCGCCGATGATGCACGAGGGGGAACGCCATGCTGACCGGGATCGTGATCGACGCGCGGGACGTCGAGCGCATGGACCGCTTCTGGCGGGAGGCGACGCGGGGCCGCACGGGCGGCCTCCGGCTGCGGATCGCGGCGACCGCGGAGCCGAGGCCGGCGCACAAGAACCGGCTCCACCTGGACCTGGCCGGGGGGCCGGACTGGGAGGCGGAGGTGGCGCGCCTGCTCGCACTCGGTGCGACGCGGGCCGGCATCGGCCAGGGCGGCGTCCCGTGGGACGTGCTGGCCGATCCGGAGGGCAACGAATTCTGCGTGCTGCGTCCCGGTCACCCCGGGGTGCTCGGCGACCGCGGCCTGGTGGCGATCTGCCTCGACGTCTCCGCGGAGGACCGCGCCGCACAGACGGCCTTCTGGCAGGCCCGCGCCGACTGGCAGGCGGTCGAGTCCTACAGCTGGGGCGTCCGGCTGCGCCGGAGCCCCACCAGCACGGTCGCCCTGGTGATGGGGCCGCCCGCGGCGCCGAAGGCGGGGCGCAGCAGGCTGCGCCTGGAGGTCGGCCCTCGCGACGGGGCCCCCGAGGGGGAACGCGCGGGGTTCCCCGACGGACCGGCCGGCGAGTTCCTCGACCCCGCGGGGAACGAGTTCCACGTCACGCGCTGACCCCCGCTCGCCCTTCCGCCGCCCCGGGCCGAGCGGCGCGCGCATCCGGGGTCAGGCCGCCGCGAGCAGCGAGCCGGTGGCGCCCAGCGTCCGGTGCAGGATCCGCACCCGCTCGGCCGGGTCCTCGCTGGCCAGGAGGGCGGAGAGCACCGCGATCCGGGCCTGGCCGGCGCGCAGGGTGCCGGTCAGCACGGCTCCGGCGGCGACCAGGTCGACGGCTCCGCCGTGCGTGTAGATCTCGGTGACCGGACCGGCCGCGACCCGGGTGGTGAGCGCCACCAGCACCCCGCGCGCGGTGGCGGCGCGGACCGCTTCCACGATCTCGGGGGTGGCGTTGCCCGCGCCGGTGGCGACGAGGACCACTCCCCCCGCGCCGGCCGCGACGGAGGCCTCGAACAGCAGCGGATCGGCGTCGGCGTGGTGCATGACCATGTCCACGCGGGGCGGCAGCTCCGGCATCGCGGGCAGCGCCAGCGGCTCGGGGCGCTGCGGCCGGCGCAGCACGGTGACCTTGCCGAAGCCGACCTTGCCGAGCTGCTCGCCCGAGGGGTTCGCGAAGGCGTCGGCGATCAGCGTCTGGGTCTTGACGGTCCCGCGCGCGGCGTGGACCCGCCCGGCGAAGGCGATCAGTACGCCGAGACCGCGCGTGGTGGCGGCGGTGAGCAGGGCGTCGTAGAGATTGCCGGGGCCGTCGCCGTCCTCGGCGCCCATGGGCAGCTGCGAGCCGGTGAAGACGACCGTGCGCGGGTCGTGGTGGTGCAGGTCGACGAGGAAGGCGGACTCTTCGAGGGTGTCCGTGCCGTGCGTGACGACGATGCCCCGCACCTCGGGGTCGGCGAGCACCTCGTGGACGGTGCGCAGCAGGGTGAGCTGGTGGGCGGTGGTGAGCCGGGGGCTGTTCACGCTGAACAGGTCGACGATCTCGACGGTGATCCCCTCGGGCAGGGGCGCGGTGGCCATGACCTCGCGCCCGTCGGCGTCGGCCGCGAATCCGGAACCCTGCCAGCGGCTCGCTATCGTCCCGCCGGTGCTGATGACGACGATCCGTCCCACGACTGCCTGCCTTTCCCCACATAGCCCCCGTACACGTATTCGTATTCGGCAATGATAGGAACATCTACGCGCAATGGGATTGCCACTTGAGGCCGAGATGTAATACCAGAGGGGGGATCATTGCGTCATGGACGCCATTGATCGTGAAATCTTGCGCGAGCTACAGAAGGACGGCCGGCTCAGCAACCAGGAGCTGGCCCAGCGGGTGGGCCTGACCCCCTCCCCCTGCATGCGCCGGGTCCGTCAGCTGGAACAGGACGGGGTGATCCAGGGCTACCGCGCGGTGATCGACCCGGAGGCCGTCGGGCGCGGCTTCGAGGTGCTGGTCTCGGTCGAGGTGCGCCGCGACCGCGAGTCCGTCGAGGCCTTCGAGGCGGCACTCCAGGACATTCCGGACGTGATCGAGGCGTACCGGCTGTTCGGCAGCCCCGGCTGCCTGCTGCGGATCGCGGTCGCGGACCTGCGGGCGTACGAGCGGCTGTGGATCGAGCAGCTGACCGCGCTGACCGGGATCACCGAGGTCAACTCGCAGATCATCATGAAGCGCGTCAAGGAGCCGACGGGGCTGCCGGTCTGAGGTTCCGGCGTGCGGGTCCGGCGCGGGGAACGGCACCCCCTGGCGTAGCCTTATTGCATATGGGTCGCAATAAGCGGCCGCACTGTCGGTGCGAAGGGGTGGGGCGTGGGCTCTCCGGTGGTCCGCGGGATCGAATCCCCGCTGACCGGGCCGCGTGACGACCCGTACGCCTTCTCCTTCTCCGGACTGAAGACGGCCGCCGCCCGCTGGGCCGAGCAGCACCGCGTCCGGGGCGAGCGGCTCCCCGTGGCCGACGGGGCGGCCGTCGGCGACCTGCTGGTCCGCGCGGGCGCCGAACCGGCCCCGCCGGACGTCTCGGTCGACCCGTCGGCGCCCCTGGAGTACGCCGCGCTGCATCCGGTGGCGACGGGCCGCGCGTAGGCCGTCCTTCACGGCACTAGTCTTTCCCCCGTGGTGCCGGACAAGGTGTCCGGCGGTGTCTGGGGGTTGGTGTGGTTTCCGGTCGCGTGATCCGTTTTGACGGTACCCGGGGGTACGGGTTCATCGCTCCCGAGCACGGTGGGGAGGACGTCTTCCTGCATGTGAACGACCTGTTGATCCCGGAGTCGTACATCCGCTCCGGCACGGAGGTCGAGTTCGAGATCGAGGACGGTGACCGCGGTCTGAAGGCGTCCTCGGTGGAGCTGGCGAAGAACCCCGACGGCACTCCGGTGACGCCGCCCGTGACGGCGGCGGCCACCGGTTTCGCCGCCGGGCCCATCGACGACTCGCTGTGCGACGCGCTGAGCCCCGCTCAGTACATCCGCGAGGTCACCGAGGTCCTGCTGGAGGCGGCGCCGTCGCTCACCGGGACCCAGATCCTGCAGATCCGCGAGAAGTTCCTCCAGGTCGCGAAGAGCCACGGCTGGATCGAAGGCTGAGGCACCGCACGCGCGAGCGCGGGCCCCTTCCCGTCGGGAGGGGGCCCGCGCCCGTGTCCGGCGCTCGGTCGAAAGAGACGGCTTACGCCTGCCGGGGCGCGGGCACCGGCTCGTGCTCGGGGTCGAGCAGATGGGTCAGGTGGCGTGCCTGCGCGTCCCAGGACCAGGACCTGCGTGCCCACTGGCGGCCCGCGGTGCCCATCTCGGCGGCCTGCCCGGTGTTCAGGAGCAGCCGCGTCAGCTCCGCCGCTATCCCCTCGGTCCGGTTGCCGTCCACGACGCTGCCGGTGGTCCCGTCGAGCACCGTGTCCGGGGCGCCGCCCGAGTCACCGACGACGACGGGCAGTCCGCTGGCGGCCGCCTCGAGGAAGACGATGCCGAGCCCCTCGGCCTCCAGGCCGCCCTTGCGGGTCCGGCAGGGCATCGCGAAGACGTCGGCCGCGGCGTAGTACCGCGGGGTCTCGCGGTGCGTCTTGCCGCCGACGAAACGGACCGCGTCCTCGCCGTGGCGCTTGGCCAGCTTGCGCAGCCGGGCCTCGTCCGGGCCCTGGCCGACCACCAGCAGCACCGCGTCGGGCACCTGCCGCCGGATCAGCGGCATGGCCTCTATCAGCTTGTCCTGCCCCTTGCGCGGGACCAGCCGGGCCACGCAGAGGATGATCCGCTTGCCCTGCAGCCCCAGCTCCGCCCGCAGCGCGGCGCCCGCTTCGGGGTCGGGCCGGTAGGTGTCCGCGTCGACGGCGGGCACCAGGCGGCTCAACTCGGTGCGCGGGCCCAGCGCCGGGGCGATCCGGGCGCGCGTGTACTCGCCGAGGTAGGTGACGACGTCCACGCCGTTGCCGATCCGGCGCATCATGGTCCGCGCGCCGGGCAGCCGCGCCCACCAGATCTCGTGGCCGTGGGTGGTGGCGACGATGCGCCGTACGCCGTTCTCCCGCAGCGCGGGTGCCATCAGGGCCAGGGGCGCCGCCGCGCCGAACCACACCCGGTCGCAGCCGTGCGCGCGCGCTATCTCCACGGCCCGCTTGGTGACCCGGCCGGTCGGCAGCAGCATGGCGCTGGTGTCACGGATGACCGGGAACGGCAGCGTGGCGTCGTACGCCGCGCCACCCGGCTCGTGCGAGGTGTAGACGACGACGTCGTCGTCCGGCACCCGCGTGGCCATGGCGTGGACGAAGGTTTCGATCCCGCCCTGACGCGGCGGGAAGTCGTTGGTGATGACGAGAGTGGAGCCCATAACAGACCAGGATCCTTCAGCCGGAGGGGATCGGACGCACGGTGAAGAGGTAATTGCGGAACTCGTCCGTGACCTCTGTCACCCGTATCCACGCTCCGTCGCCCCAGCGGTGCATCGTGTAGTCGAGGGCCGCCAGCCGCTCCACGATCCGGGCCGCCCTCATGTCGTACTTCGCCAGGTGGCGGTCCTCGATCTCCAGCAGCAGGGCGGGCCGGTGCCGCTCCAGGGTGTGCCGGGCGCCGGACAGGACGGCCTCCTCGGCACCCTCGACATCGGCCTTGATGAAGTCGACCCGGTCCAGGCCCATGTGCCGGCAGAGCCCGTCGACGGTCCGTACGGGCGTGGCGACCGGCCGCGAGCGGGCGAACTCGGTGTTGGGGCCGGGCCCCGAGGCCCCCTCGGTGAGGTACGCGCGCCCGTGCACCGGGAGCAGCCTGCGCCGGGGCAGGCTCATCGTGCCCTCCTGCGCCCGCGCGCCGAGGGCGGTGCGGTGCACGGTGACGTGATCGCAGCCGAGGGCGGCGGCCGTGGTCCGCAGCCAGCTCGCCGGACCGGGCAGCGGCTCGACGCTGTGCACGGCCCCCGACGGCCCGCTCAGCGCGGCCAGCGCCCAGGTGTAGAGCCCGTATTCGGCCCCGATGTCGAGACAGACGGACCCGGGCCGCACCAACCCCCGCAAACCACCCACCTCCCCCTCGACGAACCCCCACCGCGAGGAGGCCCAGCGGAGCCCGCCCGCCACCGCCGATACGCGCAGGCCCGCGCGCGTACGGTGGCCCCGGGCGGCTGCGGCGGGAGCCGTCCGCGGTGTCGATGTGCCGCTCGCAGAAGGCGTGTTGACAGACATATGGTCACCCTAATGCCATGCGCCACCCGCTGTGTGACGGCTGACCACGACGCGGCCACGGCGACGCGCTCCGGGGGCGGCATGTCCGCGTGAGGAAGAATCGTGGTCATGGAACACACCAGCCTGCCGAGCACCGAAGCCGCCGTCACCGCGATACGGGAGATCGCGGACGACCGGCGCCTGACGATGACCGTCACCGACGACATCGGCGCCGACCAGACCTCCCGCCGCACCTCGGCCGGCGCCTTCGCGACCCTCGACCCCGACGGCTCGCTGCCGCACGAGGCGTTCGTCGAGCTGGCCGGCTCACCGGCCGTGAGCGTCCGGCTGTTCCCCGAGGGCGACGCGAAGATCACCGTGGACGACGTCGAGTTCCATGACGTACCCCGGGACTCCGTCCCGGCGTTCCTGCGCTCCGTCTACGGCGGACTCGCCCACACGAAGGGCCGGTTCTTCCCGCCGGGCCAGTGGCTCGTCGTCCCTCTGCCCGGCGACGAGACGTACAAGGAATTGATCGCGGGCACGACCCTCACCCCCTGGCTGGCCCGCAGCGCGCGCACCTCGTAGCCGCCCGCGCCGCCGTCCCGCGCCGCGCCGTCCCGCGCCGCCGTCCCGCGCCGCGCCGTCCCGTGCCGCCCTAGGAACCGCTTCCCAGCGCGTCCTGCCACACCGCGTCCGGCGTCTTGTTCGTCCTCGTGATGCGGCGCAGGCGGTCGACCCGGCGGGCGGAGATCGCCTCGGGGTGCTGGCTGTCGACGGTGCCGAGCCGTACGTGGATCCCCGCCAGCCAGCTCCTGACGGCTTCGGGGGCGGCCGGACCGGTGTATTCGACGGTCATCGAACGCGCCGAGTCCGCCGCGTCGTTGTCCCGGACCAGCACGAGCTGGGCATCCACGACGTCCGGGCACTGCCGGGCGGATTCGACGATGTCCGCGATGTTGACGTAGTTGCCGAGGAGGCTGAAACCGTCATCGGCGCGGCCCAGGACGCGGAAGGCGTCGCCGCGTCCGCAGCGGCACTCCGCCGCCTCGATGCGGTCGCCGAGGCGGTAACGGACGACGGGCACGGTCCACCCCTCGCCGACGCGGGTCAGCAGGGCGCCCGCATCCTCCAACTCGAAGATCTGGTCTTCGATCAGATGGAGCGTCGTCTCGTCGCACCCCGGCCGGGTGGAACCCATCGCCCAGGTCTCCACCGAGCCGTAGATGCCCCACAACTGCACGTCGGGGAAGGCCCGTCGGACCAGCTCCCGCTTGGCCTCCGTCCAGGCCTCGCCCATCCAGATGATGGCCTTGACCGGCGGCTTCACGCCGGTCTTGAGCACGGTCTCGGCGAAGTCGGCGAGCACGGACGGAACGCTGGCCAGCACGCTGACGCCGACGTCACGGAGCATCGGCAGCCGGAGTTCGAGCTCTTCGGGCGTCAGCGGTCCGGAGGGAATCACCGTGGATTCGGTGCGCTCGGCGAGCTTCTGGATGAAATAGTGCGTGCCCCACATGCGGCCCGCGTCGTAAAGGTTGAGCACGACGTCGCCGGCGCCCATCGGGCGCCAGACCGGCAGGAGCCGGTCGAAGGCCATGTGGTGGGGCAGGTACGTCAGTTTGGGGGTGCCCGTGGTGCCGCCGCTGGAGACGAGCACGCTTCCGTCGCGTTCGGCCGCCGCCCTGGTCATCGCCGTTATCTCGGCGGGACCACAGATCTCCAGGTCGGAAAGCTCTTTCGCACCGTCGGGGACCGCCTTCCCGCCGGACGAGGCGATCGTCCGGGCGTGGGCGAGCAGGGTCTCCGGGTCGATGGTTCCGATCATGATTCTCCTGGCACATCGGTGAAGGGGCACGGTCGGGCGCGAAATACGATGCCGATTCGGTCGCATCATTCGCACGCCGTGTGGCACTAGGCCAAATAAATCCTATGCAGCCCGTCACCGGGCGGTCCAATAATGATTTTTGATCGGCCGATAACAATTACTGCACGCATGCGATGTTGTCGAAGCCCTGTTGTACAGGGAAAATAACGGGATGAACTCTAAGACTGTCGTGCTTGTGGGAGTCCCGTGGAGCGTCTTCGAACTGGACTATGCGGTCCGTGACGCGGCCACGCTCGGAGCGTCCCTCCTCGTCGTCGACACCCCCGAGTCCCTCGCTCAGCTCGGCGAACAGACCGCCGTGCAGACCCGGGCCGTGAAGGCCCTCGACCCGCTGCTCATCGCCGACTGCGTGCGCGACATCGAGCCGGCGACCGTCCTCGCCATCACCGAGTTCTCCATGGAGCTGGCAGCGGCCGTGCGCGAGCACCTCGGCATCCCCGGCACGCCGTCCGCCGCCGAGGCCCGCGTCCTGGACAAGGCGGAGACCCGCGAGGTGCTGCGCGAACACGGGCTCACCCAGGTCGGTTTCCACCGCACTTCACTGCTGTCGCCCGAGGACCTGCTCGGCGGCCTGGAGCCGCCCGTGGTGGTCAAGCCGCGCTCGTTCAGCGGCAGTCACGGCGTGACGTTCGTCGCCGACCGATCCGAGCTGGCGCGCGTCTTCGAGCCGTACGACCTGGCCGAGACCGACCACGAGGAGCGGGACAGCCGGGTGGCCCATCTCTCCGGGGACCACCGCACGCACGAGGTCATCATCGAGGAGTTCGTGCCGGGCCCCGAGATCAGCGTCGAGGGGCTGGTCGTGGACGGCAAGCTCACGCTGTTCGCCCTGACCGACAAGGTCAACACCGGCATGCCGCACTTCGAGGAAATCGGCCACGTGGTGCCCAGCCGGTACACCCAGGAGCGGAGCGCGCAGGTCGAGGAGTACCTCCAGGCCGTCGTGTCGGCGCTGGGTTTCGTCACCTCGCCGATGCACGCCGAGATCAAGCTGCTCGACGACCGGATCGAGCTGGTCGAGATCCACACCCGCTACGCCGGCGACCGCGTGGTCGAGCTGCTCGAATCGGCGTACGAGATACGCCCGTACGAGGCCTACTTCGACGCGATGCTGGGCGGGGGCGCCCCGGACCGCCCCCGGCCGACCGGCGACCACTACGGCGTGGGCTTCTTCAACGGCCCGACCGACGCCCCCTTCGCCTGGCCGTCCTACGCCTTCCCGCACCCGGAGGCCGTCACCTCGATCGACCTCGACCGGCGCCGGGCCCCGAAGGTCTTCGCGTACGAAGGCCTGCGCATCCGGTACTGGCGAGCGGGCCACGCCCTGTTCTCGGCCACCGACCACGCGGCCGTCCACGAGAACATCACCTTCCTCCTCGACCACACCCCCGGACAGAGCGGCTACGGAAGCCAGGACGCCTAGAACCCAAGAGGCCGGGGCGCGGTGGTGGCTTCCACCGCGCCCCGGCCTCTTCGCACGCCCGGCACCGGGCGTGACCCGTCAGTCCGACGGCACCGGCCGGGCCCGCACGGCGGGCCCGGCCTCCTCCGTCGCCTCCGTCGCCTCGGCCGCCTCGCGCGGCAGCGCCAGGCAGGCGACGGCGCCGAGAGCCAGCGCCGCGACCGGCAGGGCCAGGGCCGCGCGCATCGCCGCACCGCTGCCGCCCGTCACCGACGGCAGCCCCTGCATGAGCGCCACGACGCCCGCGGTGAAGACCATCGCGCCCAACTGCCGGGTCGTTTCCAGGATCCCGGAGGCCGCGCCCGTCAACTCCTGGGGGACGTCGCGCATGGCGACCGTCGTCCTCGGCGCGATCGAGCAGCCGTTGCCCATGCCGACGACCGCCATCGGGGCCAGGAAGGCCGTCCAGTGCACCGATCCCGTCATCAGCAGCGCGGTCCACAGGATGCCGACGCCTTGGACGACCATGCCGGTGAGCAGGATGTACCGGCCCTCCATCCGGTCGGCCAGCCGTCCCGCGACGAGGGCGACCAGGACGGACATCGCCGACGCCGGCGCCAGGATCAGCCCGGCCCGGAAGGCGCTCAGGCCGAGTACCGCCTGGAAGTACAGCGCGGCCACCACCATGATGGCGAAGGTGGCCCCGGTGATCGCCGCGGCGATCCCGAGCGTCATGGTGTACCCGCGGATCCGCAGGAGGGCGAAGGGCACCAGCGGATCACGGTCCTGGCGCCGGCGCTGGCGGACGGTGAAGCCCGCGCCGAGGAGCGCGGCCGCCACCAGCAGCGCCCAGACGAGCGGGCCCCAGTGGTGGTCGGGGCCGTTGGTCACGGCGTAGGCGAAGCAGGCGAGGGCCAGCGAGACGAGGCCGACGCCGAGCAGGTCCAGGGAGTGCTGCCGGCCCGTCCGCAGGTCCGGGACGATCATCAGGCCCCCCACCACGACGAGCACGCCGATCGGCAGGTTGACGAGGAAGATCCACCGCCAGCCGGCCGCGTCGATCAACAGGCCGCCGAGGGACGGGCCGAGCACCGAGGCCACGCCACCGATCGCGCCCCACACCCCCAGCGCCGTGCCGCGCCGCTCGCGCGGGAAGGAGGCGACGATCAGGGTCAGGCTCTGCGGCATGAGCAGAGCGGCGCCGACGCCCTGGAGCACGCGGGCACCCACCAGCACGCCGGGAACCGTCGCGATCCCGCAGAGCAGGCTCGCGACGGTGAAGAGCAGGACGCCCACGACGAAGACCTGCCGCGGGCCGTACCGGTCGCCCAGGCGGCCCGCGGTGATCAACAGCACGGTGATGGCGATGATGTAGCTGTTGAGCGCCCACAACACCTCGGGCAAGGTGGCGTGCATCGAGTCGATGATGCTGGGGATCGCGATGGTGACGATCGTCGAATCCAGCAACGTCATGAAGTAACCCAGGGACAACACCACCAGCGTGGCCCACGGGTTGCCGCGCAGGCGACTCACGCGCCCGCCGTCCCGTCCACGAAGTCGCGGAGCACGCGGACGAACCGGTCCGGCTCCTCGATGAAGGGAGCGTGGCCGCTCTCCTCGAACATCTCCAGCCGGGCATCGGGGAAGGCGCCCAGCAGCCACTTCCCGACCTCGGTGGGAAAGATCCGGCTCTTCGCGCCGTGCACCAGCAGGGTCGGCAGTGTCAGCGCGCCGACCCGCTCGCGCCAGTCCTGGTTGAGGACCCCGCCCCACAGGGCGAGCAGGGCCAGCCGTGACGTCTTGAGCGATGCGGTCAACAGCGGCCGCAGCACGTCGGGTTCGGGCTCGATCCCGGCCGCGAAGCAGTTCTCCATCAGGGCCGTGAGGTACGCGTCCGGATCGGTCCACTGCTGCTGGGTCGCCTGCAGCGCGCCGGCCGCGTCCAGACCGCCGAAGGCCGCGTGGTCCCAGCCCTCCTCCCGCAGCAGGTGCGGCGACATCTCCACGGAGACCAGCCGGGAGACCCGGTCGGTCCCGTACCGCTCCACGTAGTTGTAGGTGACGGTCGCGCCGAGCGACCATCCGACGAGCGTGACGTCGCGCAGGTCGAGGTGCTCGACGACCTGCGCCAGATCGGTCGCGGCGTCCTCGATGGTCCAGCCGAGCGGGGGTTCCGGGCTGTCCCCGTGCCCGCGCAGGTCCACGGTGACGACGTCGTGGTCCGGGCCGAGGGCGGCCGCGGTGTGCGCGAAGCACTGCGCGGTCATGCCCAGACCGGGGACGAACAACACGGTCGGGCCGGCACCGGATCGGCGGACATGATGAATCACTTCGGGCATGGTAAAAGCTCCAATCGGACCCCCGGATGAGATGCTCAAAATATACGGCCAGCCCGTGAAATCACCCTGCGGACGATGATTAAACTTTCTTATCGAGAATCGGATGGATTCCGCCGCACGGATTATTGACCGGGTTATTACCAGCCGCTGAACCGCGATTGCCGGGGCCAGGGGATTCAGGGCGGCCCGGGCCCCCGGCGGCCACGGCGCCCGCCGCACCACGAGATCCGGACCCACCGCCTGTTTTCGGCCTCCCACCGGACGCGCCGTGGCCGACCGCCACCGCACTCCCCCGGGCGTCGACACCCCGGAGACGACGCATCGCGTGAGCAAACGCGCTCCGGCCGCGCGGCTGCAACTGGGCGTTGACCAGCGCTAGTTGAGGCATCAACAGGGTAGCGCCGCCCCCTCGGAGGGATTTGCAGCCCTCCTCGCGCGAACGAGGCCAGGGCACATCACATCGGCCGGGATCAACCAACGGCACCCGGGCACCCTCTTGCAGCATGAAGGGCGAGCCTCCAGGATCACGATCATGATCTCCACGCGCACTGGCCGGCTCGGTCTCCCCCACCGCAAAGGAGTGAATGTGGCCGTCATCCCCCACCGCCACGTCCCAGGCGTCGGAACCTGCCAAGGCTTAGGAGCAGTCCGGGAATCGATGATCACCAACGCGTCACCGGGCCGATCGCCCCGTGGCCATACAGGGGTGGAGTAGCCGATGGCGGAGAGCACCGTGTCGCCCACGCGGGAGGCCCTGGCCGACTTCCTGCGCCGCCGACGTGACGCGCTGTCACCGGAGGTGGTCGGGCTGCAGACCGGTCAGCGGCGCCGGACGCCGGGACTGCGCCGGGACGAGGTGGCGCGCCTGGCGAACATGTCGACGACCTACTACGAACGCCTCGAGCAGGGCCGTGGCCCGCAGCCGTCGGCCGCCATCCTCGCCGGGCTGGCCCGCGCCCTGCGGCTGGCCCCGGACGAGCGCGCCTACCTGTACCTGCTGTCGGGTCGCACCGATCCCGCGGCGGAGCATCCGGGCGGCGCCGTCGATCCCGAACTGCTGGCGGTCATGCGGGCGGTATCGGCGACGTCCCCGGCCTTCATCGTGGACGACCTCGCCGGCGTCGCGGCCCAGAACGCGTTGCACACCGCCCTCTTCGGCGTCGTCGCCGGCCTGCCCGGCTGGGAGGGAAACATGTTCTGGTGCTGGTTCGGCACGGGCCGCTGGCGGCGCTCGGTGCTGAACTCGGCGGAGCACCAGGAGGCCATCGGCCGTACGTTCGTCGCGTACCTGCGCGTCTTCGTGGCCGAGCGCGGCTACGACCCGGCCGCGGCGGCGCTGGTGTCCGACCTGCGCCTGGCGAGCGCGGAATTCTCGCGGATGTGGGACGAGCACCAGGTCTCCAGGGCTCCCGCTCCGATCATGAGCGTGCTGGACGACCGGGTGGGCCGCCTGGACTTCGACTACGCGCTGATGATGAGTTCGCGGTCCCGGCAGCGCCTGTTCTCGCTTCATCCGGTTCCGGGCACCCCCACCCGGCAGCGGTTGAGCAGACTGTCAAACGTAGAGGGGGATTCCGTATCCACGTATCGATAGTGTGTGGATGAGTCCGCCGATCGACCGTAGCGTTTCGCCTGGCACACGGACCCAACGACTCGGAAAGCAACCCGTGGAAAGTGCTCCCCCGGCCATAATTGTGCAGGTTTCCGGCCACCGGCAGTTCAGATTCCGCCGCGTACAATGAACTCACTTGACATCGTTGTCCTGTTCGAGGGCCGCCACCAGTCCCGCTCAAGCATGCGCGACCGTCCGACCGTTCTGTCCCAAAGGGCAGGGCCGGGCACCCTCATCATTCGACCAATATGACAATCTCAGATTGATTCGAGTAATGTGCGAAAATTGTGACCAAATACATCAGCGCGCCATCTCCGCACTTCCGTACAGCCGGCGCGAGACGATCGAGAACCGCCACGAAAGGCTGATCGCCCTGCTGGTCACCGGCCATACCGATGCCAGCGCCGCCCGGCAGCTCGGCGTCAGCCGCCGCACCGTGACCTACATGCTCCGCTCCATGATGGACGAATTAGGCATCAACAACCGCTTCCAGCTCGGCATCGCCGTCGGCGCCCGCCATGACGGACATCGCACATGACCACGGTCATCACCGAGGATCAGTTCGAACAATTCGGGGGATGTTCGAGGCGGCTTGCCGAATGCGAAAGTGAAGACCTATGAGCTCAGAACGAACCGTCATGTCTCGCAATCTCGACGTGAATCAACTCCGTACGCTGAGCACGATCATGGAAACGGGAAGTTTCCGGCGTGCGGCGGATGCCCTCGCACTGACCCAGCCCGCGGTCAGCTATCACATTCGCCGGCTCGAGGCGGTCCTGCACGGCCCGGTCTTCGCCAGGACCAGGGGCCGGCTGGAACTCAGCGACGCCGGTGAGGAATTGCTTTTCTATGCCCGTAAAATCCTCACCGTCAATGACGAGGCAATGGCCCGGCTGACCGCGCCGCGAAACGACCTCCGGCTCACCATCGGCGTCTCGGAGCAGCTGGAAGACGTCCTCCAGGATCTGCTCGTCGGCCTCACCCGCACGCTGCCCCGGGTCACGCTCAGCGCTCGGATCGGGGCGAGCGAGCACATCGCCGCGCGGACGGCCGAGCAGGAGACCGACGTCGCCGTCGTCATCGGCCCGTCCCGCGGGGACCGGAGCCGCTCCCTCGGCTCGCTGCAACTGGCCTGGTACGCACAGGACGCCGCGACCCTGGCCGCCGGCCGTTCCCTTCCGATGGTGCTGCCCGCCGAACCGTGCAACACGCGCTCCCACATCGTCAGCGCCCTCGACAGCCAGGGCGTCCCCTGGCACGTCGCCTACGAAGGCCCCGACCTGGCCGGGCTGCGCGCGGCCACCCGGGCCGGGCTCGGCGTCATCGGCCTGCTCGCCAACAACGGCGAGAAGTGGAATCTGACGCCCGTCCCGCCCGGCACGCTGCCGTTCCATCCCGGCCTCGTACCGGTCTCCTTCATCCACGCTCCCGGTACGCCCGCCGATGTGGTCGAGGCCGCGTTCTCGGTCGCCCAAGCGGCGCTCCGCCAGTTCCCGTTGGTCGACGAGCCCGTACGGGCTCCCCGGAGCGCGGCCTGACCCGCCCACCGTGCCCGTGGGGTCCCCGGCCGCCGCCGACGGCGCGGCGGCCGTGCGGGGTCGCGAAGCACGGGGCCGTCTCCGTCCCCGCGCGCGCTCGAGCCGCTCTTCGAGGAGCGGGCCGAAGCCGCGGCACACCACGACGTACACGCCGTCCATTCCTCCTCCTCGCTACTCGGCCGCGGATACGTCGACGCGGTTGTCGTGGTACACCGCGCCGCCGCCCATGTCCGAGTCCCGCTCGGCCACCGTGGCGTTGACCCCCGCCCGGTTGCCGGTGAGTTTCGACCACCAGCCCTTGGCGGTGCGGGCCACCCCCGGCCGTACCGCGTCGCTCACGTGCAACTCCGCGGTGAAGGCGCCGCGGTCGTTGAAGATCCGCACTTGCTGTCCCGCGACCAGCCCCCGGGCCGCCGCGTCGTCGGGGTGCAGCTCCACGAAGGGCGCACCGGCCCGGCGCACCAGTGATTCCTTGTTCGCGAACGTCGTGTTCAGGAAGAAGTGCGAGGCGGACGAGATGAGCACCAGCGGCAGTCGGCGGGCCAGCTCCGGATCCGCGGCCTCCGCGGGGGGCGTGTATCCGGTCAGCGGATCGTGCCCGTCGGCGGCCGCCGCCGCGGACACGAACTCCAGCTTCCCCGACGGCGTGGGGAAGCCGTCCGCGAACGGGACGAAGGGGCTCGGGTAGTTGAGCCGTGCGTAGCCCTCCCGGCGCAGCCGGTCCAGGTCGATGCCGTCCAGCGACGGGTGGCCGCTCGACAGCAGCTTCCGGGCGAGCTCCTCGTCGGAGTCGAAGAGGCTCGGTTCCGTCAGGCCCAGCCGCGCGGCGAGCCGACGGAACGTCTCCGTGGTCGAGAGGCACTCGCCGGGCGGGGCGACCGCGGGCTCGTTCCACGTGATGTACATGTGCCCGTACCCGTCGAGCAGATCGGTGTGCTCGGTCTGCATGGTGGCCGGCAGCACGATGTCGGCGTAGTCCACCGTGTCGGTGCGGAAGTGTTCCATGACCACGGTGAACAGGTCTTCGCGCAGCAGGCCCGCGCGCGCCGTGCCCTGACCGCCCACCGCGGTGGCCGGGTTGGCCCCGTAGACGAACAGCGCCTTGACCGGCGGATCGTCGACCGTGGTGAGCGCCTCGCCGAGGCGGGTCATCGACAGGCTGCGTACCGGACCGGGCAGCAGGTCGTCGCGGTAGAGGGCTTCGCGGTCGGCGCCGAAGTAACCGTCCGTCGAATAGGCCAGTCCCCCACCCGGGAGCTTCCAGTCGCCGGTCACGCCGGGCAGCGCCGCGAGCGTACGCAGGGCCATGCCGCCCCCCGCGTGCCGCTGGATCCCCTGCGCCGCCTTCATCCCGGTGGGCCGGGTGACGGCGAGGCGCTGCCCGAGCCGCTCGACCGTCTCGACGGGCAGCCCGCAGATCTCCGCGGTCCGGTGCGGCGTGAACTCCTCGATGCGCGTCCGGAAGGCCGGCCAGCCCTCCGTGTGCTCCGCCAGGTAGGCGCTGTCCTCGGCGCCGAGCGACAGCACCACGTTGAGCAGCCCGAGGGCGAGCGCGGCGTCCGTGCCGGGGTTGAGCGGCACGTGTTCGTCGGCGAGCCGGGCCGTCTTGGTGAGGACCGGGTCGATGGCCACGACGTACGCCCCGGACCGCTGGGCCTGCGACAGCACCTTCCAGAGGTGGTGGCTGGTGGTGAGCGTGTTGCAGCCCCACAACAGGATGAGCCGGGCGTGGCGCAGGTCCTCCGGGTCGATGCCCCGGCTGGTGCCGAGCGTGTAGCCGGTGCCCACCAGGCCCGCGACCGAGCAGATCGTCATGTCGTGGCGGGAGGCGCCCAGGGTGTTCCACAGCCGGCTGCCCGCGCGCCCCTGCAGGCCTTGCAGGAAGCCCAGGTTCCCGGTGCCCTGGTAGGGCCAGATGGCCTGCCCGCCGTGCTCGTCGATCACTTTCGTGAGACGGTCGGCGATCTCGTCGAGCGCCTCGTCCCAGCTGATGCGCTCGAACCGGCCCTCGCCCTTGCGCCCCGTCCGGCGCAGGGGATGCGTCAGGCGGTCGGGGGATCGGGTGTGCTCCAGGTACTGGTTCACCTTCACGCACAGGGTTCCACGGGTGTACGGGTGCTCCGGGTTGCCGCGCAGCCCCACCGCGACGCCGTCCTCGACCTCGACCTGCCAGGAGCACGCGTCCGGGCAGTCCAGCGGGCAACCGCCGGGAAGGATCTTCAGGGCGCGGCCGGGGGGAGCGGACGGCGCGGCCGGGCCCGGCGCCGGCTGCGCCCGCTCACGGATGTCCCGGTTCACCGCGCCGGCTCCGCGCGCAGCCGTGACACGAACGCGTCGGCCAGGGTCACCCGGCCGACCAGTGAGACCGGTCCGGAGAGCAGCACCCGCTCGTCCTCCGTGATCTCCACGGCCACGGTGCCGCCGGGCATGATCACGGTCACCGAGGAATCGGTGAGCCCCAGCCGGTGGGCGGCGCAGGCGGCGGCGCAGGCACCGCTGCCGGAAGCGGGAGCGTATCCGACGGCCCGCTCCCAGATCTGGATCCGCAGGGTGCGCCGGTCCTCGACGGTGAGCAGCTCGACGTTGGGCCGCTCCGTGAAGCCCGCGTAGGCGACGATCCCGGGCCCGATCCGGGCGGCGAGCTCGGCGGTCGCGTCGTCGACCAGCGCGACCAGGTGCGGCACGCCGTTGTGCACCGCCGTCGCGTGCACCGTGGTGCCCGGCTCGGTCTCCAGGGGTACGCCGATCAGCTCGGCGCCGTCGCCCGTCGCGGGGCTGTGGTGGGTCCACGGTCCCAGGTCGATGGTGGCGGCGGTGTCCGGGCTGCCGGGCCGCACGCTCACGTCTCCGCCGGGGGTCCGCAGTGTGATCTCTTCGCGGTCCGTGCGGCCGTGCTCGCTCAGGTACCGGGCGAAGATGCGCAGGCCGTTCGCGTTGCGCGCGCATTCGGAACCGTCGGAGTTGAAGACCCGTACGTCGAAGGTCTCCTGCGGGCCGGCCGCCGCACCCGGGGCGGGGAGGGGGCCGTAGAGCACGCCGTCCGCGCCGACGCCGGTGCGCCGGTCGCACAGGACCCGGGTGGCCGCGACGCCCGGCGCGGGCGCGCCGAGTGCCGGGTCGGCGACGAGGTAGTCGTTGCCGAGGGCGTGGTACTTCACGAGGGTGGTCATCCGGTGCCCTCGCTGATGGCACCCTCCTCGAAGGCATCGCCGTACCAGCGCTCGCTCCAGCGGGAGAACGAGACGACCGTGATGTCGCGGTGGCCCTCCTCCTCGATCGGCACGATGTCGGTGACGTAGTGCCACAGCGCGCGGTCGTCGAACGCGATGGCCTGCCCCGCCGGCAGGGTCGCGGTGAAGAGGGGCTTCTCCTTGTCGTCCGCGCCGCGCAGGGTCAGCTCGGCTCCGGTGACGCCGACGCGGTTGTAGACGGAGATCACCACGAACTCGTGGCCGTCCTGGTGGACGCCCTCGGGGACGACCACGCCCTGCAGTTCCTTGTTGGCGATGACGCGGTACTGGTGGACGTTGATCTGCCAGATGTCGTCCTCGGGCAGCGGGATCTGGGCGCACGCCTCCCGGATGTGGTCGACCAGGTCGATCTGGATCGGCTGGTAGTGCCGCCGGATGCCGCCCGCGATCGGGTTGAACTTGGAGTAGGTGACGTAGGGGCGGTGCGGGAGCCGCTCGAAGTCCCAGGCGCCGTCGCGGTGTTCGAGGCGGTACTGGGAGAACCGGCGCCAGCGGTTGCCGTTGCCGATGTACTCGTCGAAGGCGAGGTCGTCGAAACTCTTCAGAATGTCCTCACCCGTCTCGGGGAGGTCGAATACCTGGAAGTGCTGCTGGTTGAGCGTCACGGTCGGGGCCTTTCTGAGGAGGCGTGGGCAGCGGGTGTTCAGACGGGCTGGAGCTGCTTCAGGCAGGCCTCGAGGACCCGGTCGAGGTAGTGCGCCGAGGTGTTGAGCCGCATGAAGGTGCCGAGGGCGATCTCGCGGCCGGCGGCCGGGTCGCGCTCGACGACCGGCCCGATGACGTTCTTGTACCAGCCCGCCGCGTGCTGGGCGTCGATGTTGATGTGGATGTCGTGGTAGACCTTGCCCTCCGGCGGCAGCCCGAGGCGGTCCCACGCGGTGACCAACTGGCGGAAGCGGCGCGGGGCGAGGAACTCGGTGACGCCGTAGTAGCCGATGGCGCGCAGGTAGTGCCGGCGGCTGAGCGCGAGGCCGGCCGAGATGTTGCCGCATTCCTTGGCGACCGGCAGCAGATGCGCGTCGATGTAGCTCTGGTCGACGCCGATCGAGGTGAGGCACTGGGAGAAGAGCGTCGTGTGGACGTCGGCGAAGGCGCCGTTGCCCATCTCGTCCCAGTAGTTGGACGCGATCTCCATCTTCTCGACGCCGGTCGCGCCGAACTGCATGATGGCGAGGATGTCGTCGAAGCGCGGGTCCAGGGAGGTCTCCTGGGCCAGCAGGAAGCGTATGTCGTCGATGGTCGCCGAGCTCGTCAGGTGCTCGGAGTACATCGGGTGGGCGCTCGCCGGGTGGTCCTGGATGAGGGCCTTGAGCCAGCGCACGTACTCCTTCTCGCCCGTGGGGTAGCCGGTCAGCAGCTCCTCGGGCACCTGCCGGAACTCGTTGTCCAGCATGGCGTTCTCAAGGATGCTCGTGACGTCCCGCAGGACCGGCTGGGGGTCCTGGTCGGGGTTGCGCGCCGCGGACTGGCTGAACTCGTAGGCGTAGATGACCGTGAGTACGTCGTGCAGGTGGGCGCGCGCCGCGGCGTCGCCGCCGCGGAAGGCCAGGTCCGCGAGCCGTCGGCACTCCCCGGCCAGCTCGGCGCGGCGGGCGTAGTCGTCGACGAACTCCTGCCATGCCCCGAAGGTCACCGAGGTGAGGGCCGCCGTGAAACCGGCCAGGAGCGGGAAATCGTTCTGCTGCGGGTCAGGCATGTCGGGATTCCTCATGGTCGTCATTTCCTCGGACCGCCGATAGGGTTCCGGATTTCCCCCTCCGGCGAAATGCCGCATACGCTCTCAGCTTCAATTGCAGTCAGCCTACCCAGCGGCGGTGCGCGCGGTCCAAGTCCGATTGTTTATCGCGCTCATCAGTGGATTTTTTCACCGCGCGATTACCCGTGCCGGGGGTGCGTGCGGTTGATGACGCCGACGGCCGCGGCGAGTTCGGCCGCGGTGGTGTCCTCGCCGGTGCCGACGGCCCAGGTGCCGCCGCTGTTCAGGTAGGCGATGGTCCGGCCGTCGGGCAGTTCGTGGGCCGTGGCCGCGGTGAGGGGCAGCTCCAGGCCGAGTTGGCCGAGGGCGTCGGCGAACGCGGGCAGCGGCTCGGCGCCGGTCAGGGGTATTTCCTTGTCGATGCCGTCCAGGCTGAGCGTCACGGTCGACCGCGTGCGGCCGAGGAGTCGCAGCCGGTCGGGGACGGGTGCGTACGCGCTGTCGAAGAGCTCGCGCAGCCGCGGGGGGCTCAGCTCGCCGCCTTCGCGGTCCGTGACCTGCTGGACCAGGGCGGCGAAGTCGGCGCGAAGGTCCTGGGGCAGCTGCAGACCGTACGAGTCGTTGAGCACGAACGCCACGCCGCCCTTGCCGGACTGCGAGTTGACCCGGACGACCGGTTCGTACGCGCGGCCGACATCGCTCGGGTCGATCGGCAGGTAGGGCACCTGCCAGGGCTCGTCGCGCAGGTCGTATCCGCTCGACCGGGCGTCGTCGGCGAGTGCCGAGATGCCCTTGCTGATGGCGTCCTGGTGGCCGCCGGAGAAGGCGGTGAAGACGAGTTCGCCGCCCCACGGGTGGCGTTCGTGCACCGGCAGCGCCGTGCAGTCCTCCACGACCCGGCGGACCTCGCCCAGGTCGGAGAAGTCGATCTCGGGGTCGACGCCGCGGCTGAACAGGTTCATGCCCAGCGTGACGAGGCAGACGTTGCCGGTGCGTTCGCCGTTGCCGAAGAGACAGCCCTCGATGCGGTCCGCGCCCGCGGCGAGGCCGAGTTCGGCGGCGGCGACGGCCGTGCCGCGGTCGTTGTGCGGGTGCAGCGAGAGGATGACCGCGTCGCGCGGCTTCAGGTTGCGGCTCATCCACTCGATCGAGTCGGCGTACGTGTTCGGGGTGGACATCTCCACCGTGGCCGGCAGGCATATCGTGGCCGGGCGCTGCGGGGTGGGCTGCCAGACGTCGAGGACCGCGTTGCAGACCTCGGCCGCGAAGCCCAGCTCGGTGCCGGTGAAGGACTCCGGCGAATACTGCAGCCGCACGTCCGCGCCGGTCAGCGACTCCGCGGCCGCGGCGAGCCGGCGGGCGGACGCGACGGCGAGCTCGCGGATCTCCTCCCGCTCCTGCCGGAAGACCACCCGGCGCTGCAGCTCGGAGGTGGGGCTGTAGATGTGCAGGGTCACCTTGCGCGCCCCGGCGACGGCTTCGACCGTGCGGTCGATGAGTTCGGGCCGGCACGGCGAGAGGACCTGGATGCGGACGTCGTCCGGGATGGCGTCGGTCTCGATGATCTCCCGGACGAACGCGAGGTCCGCCGCGCTGGCGGCGGGGAAGCCGACCTCGATCTCCTTGTAGCCCATCCGCACGAGCAGGTGGAAGAAGCGGTGCTTGCGGGCCGGGTCCATCGGCACGGCGAGGGCCTGGTTTCCGTCGCGCAGATCGACCGAACACCACAGCGGGGCCCGGGTGATCGTCCGGTCCGGCCAGGTCCGGTCCGGCAGCAGGACCGGTTCGACCTCCTCGGCGTACGAGCGGTAGCGGTGAGCCGGCATGGGGCTCGCACGCTGTTCATTCCAGACCGGGCGGTCCGCGAATTTGTTCGTCATGGACACTCCTCGCGCCTAAATTGCAGGCCATGCTAGCCAGCCGTGGAGCGGCCATCCAGGAAACTGCGCAGAAGCGAAGAAGGGAAAAGGAAGGGCCATTGCGCATTCCCGCAACGGCCCCGGGAGGAGCCATTGCGCATTGCGGCAACGGCGTTGACACCCCTTCTTTTGCGCCGCAATACTCACCACGGTTCGGCAGGAACAGCAGGGCGATGAACGGAGAGAAGACGTGACGCAAGCATTTGAGATCAAGGGAAACGACCTCTGGGACCCGACGACGTTCGACGCGCTGCGCCGGCAGTTGATCCCGTCGTTCGACCTGATCTACGAGGCCGCGGTGCGCACCGTCGCGGCGACCGTGCCCGCCGCGCCGCGGGTGCTCGACCTGGGCGCCGGCACCGGTCTGCTCAGTGCGGAGATCCTGCGTGAGCTCCCCTCCGCGCAGGTCGTGCTGGTCGACCGCTCCGAACTGATGCTGACGCAGGCCCGCAGCCGTTTCGCCAGCCAGGAGGGCGTCACCGTGCAGGCCGGCGACCTGACCGACCCGCTGCCGGAAGGGCAGTTCGACGCGGTCGTCTCCGGCCTCGCGATCCACCACCTGAGCCACACCGACAAGCGCCGCCTGTTCGGGCGCATCCGCGAGGCGCTGCGCCCCGGCGGCGTCTTCGTCAACGTCGAGCAGGTTCAGGGCCCGCTGCCGCACCTGGAGGACCTCTACGACAGCCAGCACGAGCTGCACGTCACCCGTGAGCAGGCGCCGGAGCACGAATGGGCGGCCGGCCGCGAGCGCATGAAGTTCGATGTCTGCATCGACCTGGAGACCCAGTTGCAGTGGCTGCGCGACGCCGGATTCCGCAGCGTCGACTGCCTCGCCAAGGACTTCCGCTTCGCCACCTATGCGGGCTGGGCCTCTTGATGACAGCGCTCTACACGGCGATTGGCGACGTCGCGCGACGCCGACCGGACGCGATCGCGGTCGAGACCACAGCCGGTGAGCGCACCTCGTACGCCGAACTCCTCGCGCAGGCCGACCGCATCGCGGTCGGCCTGCGGGCCCGCGGCGTCACCGAGGGCCGCGTCGTCGTCTGCTCGGGCCTGGCCAACGACGCCTCGTACGTCGCCTTCCTGCTCGGCATCTGCGCGGTCGGCGCCGCCTACGTCCCGCTGCTCGCCGACTTCGACGCCACCGCCGTGGCCCGCGCCCTGCGGATGACGGAACCCGTGCTCTGGGTCGGCCCCGAGAACCACCACCGCGAGGGCGTCGCACTGCCCCGCGTGGAGCTCGCCGAGCTGCTGACCTCCGGCGCCACGGTGACCGAGGCGCCGCGGGGGCGGATGTTCGCGCCGGGGACCTTCCGGATGCTGTGGACCTCCGGCTCGACGAAGGCGCCCAAGCTCGTCACCTGGCGCCAGGAGCCCTTCGTACGCGAACGCCGGCGCTGGATCGCCCACATCGAGGCGACCGAGCGCGACGCGTTCTTCTGCCGGCACACGCTCGACGTGGCGCACGCGACCGACCTGCACGCCTTCGCGGCGCTGCTCGCCGGCGCCCGCCTGGTCCTGGCCGATCCGCGCGCGGAACCCGCGACGCTGCTCGCGCAGCTGTCCGCGTCGGGCGCCACGTACACCAGCATGCTGCCCAATCACTACGAGGACCTGGTCACGGCAGCCGGGCAGCGGCCCGCCGCCGACCTCTCCCGGCTGCGCCGCCCGATGTGCGGCGGCGCATACGCGAGCCCGGCCCTCATCGCGACCGCCGCCGAGGTGCTCGGCATCCACATCCGCCACGTCTACGGCTCGACCGAATTCGGCCTCGCCCTCGGCAACATGGCGGACGAGGTGCAGACCGTGGGCGGCATGCACGAGGTCGCGGGCGTGCGCGCCCGCCTGGAGCCCCTCGTCGGGTACGACCGGGACGACTTCGGCCATCTGGTGCTCACCTCCGACTGCGTCAGCAACGGTTACGTGGACGACGACGAAGCGAATGCGGCCACCTTCCGCGGCCCCGACTTCTGGACCGGCGACGTCGCCCAGCGCCTGGACGACGGCAGCCTGCGCCTGCTCGGGCGGGTCACCGACCTCGTGCTGACCACGGGCGGCCCCCTGGCCGCCCCCTTCCTCGACGAACTCATCGCCCGGCAGTGCCCGGTCGCCGAGTCCGTCAGCCTCGCCGCCGACACGGAGGCCCTGGGCAACCGCGTGCTCGTGGTGCTGCGCGCGGCGCCGGGGACCTCCGACGACGACGCCGTCGGCGCCGTCGACGCGCTCCTCGCCTCGCACGGACTGACCGGCGCGGTCCTGGCCTTCGACCGGATCCCGCGCACCGTCGTCGGCAAGGCCGACCGCGCGCTGCTCCGCCGCCGCCACATCCCCGCCCCGACCTCCTGACGCACCCGTCGTCGGCGGCATGCTCCGAAAGGACGAGTCATGACCCGGAAAACACTGGTGGACAAGATCTGGGACCTGCACGTCGTGGAGCCCGGGGCGTCCGACCTCCTCTACATCGACCTGCACCTGCTGCACGAGGTCAGTTCGCCCCAGGCCTTCGCCGGGCTGCGCGAGTCCGGCCGCAGCGTCCGCCGCCCCGCCCTGGCGCTCGCCACCTCCGACCACGACGTCCCGACCGACGGGCGCGCGCTGTCGCCGGACGCGGGCGCCGCCAAGCAGCTTCAGGTCCTGGCCGACAACTGCCGCGACAACGACATCGAGCTGCACCCGGTGGGCACCCCTGGGCAGGGCATCGTGCATGTGATCGGCCCGCAGATGGGGCTCACCCGGCCCGGCACGACCATCGTCTGCGGCGACAGCCACACCTCCACCCACGGTGCGTTCGGCGCCATCGCGTTCGGCATCGGGACCAGCGAGATCGAACACGTCCTCGCCACACAGACCCTGCGGGCCCGCCGGCCGGAGTCCATGGCCGTCACCGTCACCGGCGAGCTGCCGCCCGGTGTCACGGCCAAGGACCTGGCGCTCGGCATCCTCGCCGCGGGCGGCACGGACGCGGGGACGGGGACCCTCATCGAATTCCGCGGACCCGCCGTGCGCGCGCTGTCCATGGAGGGGCGGATGACGCTGTGCAACATGGCCGTCGAGATGGGCGCGCGCAGTGGTCTGGTCGCTCCCGACGAGACCACCTTCGCCTACCTCAAGGGCCGCCCCCGCGCCCCGCAGGGTGACCTGTGGGACCAGGCCGTCGCCGACTGGCGGACGTTGTACAGCGACCCGGACGCGGTCTTCGCCTGCGAACTGGTCGTCGACGCGGCCTCCTTGGCGCCGCGCGTGACCTGGGGCACGAACCCCGGGCAGAGCGTCCCGCTCGACGGCGTGGTCCCCGACCCCGCCGACAGCGCCGATGCCGGCGAGCGGGCGGCCGCCGAGCGCGCCCTCACGTACATGGACCTGCGCCCCGGCACCGCGATGCGCGAGGTCGGCATCGATGTGGTCTTCATCGGCTCCTGCACCAACAGCCGGATCGAGGACCTGCGCGCCGCGGCGGACGTGCTGCGCGGGCGACGCGTGGCCGCCGGCGTCCGCGCCCTGGTCGTCCCCGGCTCGATGCTCGTACGTCACCAGGCCGAACAGGAGGGGCTGGACGCGGTCTTCACCGCGGCCGGCTTCGAATGGCGCACGCCGGGCTGCTCGATGTGCGTCGGCATCAACGGAGACACCGTCGCGCCGGGACAGCGCTGCGCGTCGACCTCCAACCGCAACTTCGAAGGCCGGCAGGGCGCCGGGGCCCGGACGCACCTGGTCTCCCCCGCCACGGCCGCCGCCACCGCCGTCGCCGGACGCTTCGCCGCGCCGGCCGATCTGTAGGGAGAAGGGGAGTAGCCGTATGGAACCGCTCATCCGCGTCACCGGCCGTGGGGTGCCACTGGACCGCCCCAACGTCGACACCGACCAGATCATCCCGGCCGCGTGGCTGAAGAACACGACCCGCACCGGTTACGCCGCCGGCCTCTTCGAACAGTGGCGCCGCGACCCGGACTTCGTCCTCAACCGGCCCGAGCGCGCCGGGGCGTCGATCCTGGTCGGCGGCCCGAACTTCGGCTGCGGTTCGTCGCGCGAGCACGCGCCCTGGGCGCTGCACGAGTGGGGCTTCCGGGCGGTGATCGCGCCGGGCTTCGGTGACATCTTCCGCAACAACATGCCCAACGCCGGCCTGGTCCCCGTCTGGTGCGAGCCGCCGGTGGCCGCCGCCCTGATGGCCGCCACCACCGCCGACGCCACGGCCGAGATCAGCGTGGACGTGGCCGGTCGCACGGTCACCTGCGCCGCCGCGGGCATCCTGGCCGCCCCGTTCCGCCTCGACGACGACGCCCACGCCCGCCTCGTCTCGGGCCTGACCCAACTGGAGGTCACGCTGCGCTCGACCGACCGCATCGCGGCGTACGAGCGCTCCCGCGCCCCCTGGCTGGACGTATCGGCGTGACCCGGCGGCCGGAGCGGGACGAGGGCGGGCGACGCGGCGCGTCCGCCGCCCAGTCTTTGCGCGCGGCGATGTACTGCGTGAGCGCCGTGCACGCGGTGAGGACGGCGGCGGCCACCACGAGCATGCCGCCCGCGGGGACGAGGAGTTCGCGGGAGTCGGACGACGTGGCCATGAGCCGGAACAGCCGGTTCACCGGCGGCAGGTCGTGGGTGAACACCGCGACCATCACCAGCGCGAGCGCTGCGCCGAGGGCGTACCCCTGCCGCCTGAAGACCAGGCGGGAGCACAGCACGCCGATCGCGGTACCGGCGAGCGCGCAGGTGATCTGGGCTTCGATGCCCAGCAGGAAGTCGACCGGTCGGACGTCGTAACTGCCCATCCACAGGGGGAAGAAGAGCCCGAAGGCCAGCAACGGGAGGCAGCTCAGCAAGGTGGTCGCGATGCCCGCCAGCAGAACCCTGAGCGACCGGCCGGACGTGACGACCATGACCGCGCGCTGAGCCGGGTCGTCCAGACTCATCAGCGCGACGGTCAGCCAGGTCGCGCAGAGGAACAGGGCCCCGGCCGAGGAGGCGTAGGCCGGTGGCAGCGGGCCGCTGCCGTTGACGGTCAGGACACCCAGGAGCCCCGTGAACAGCAGGACCGGCGCCAGGTAGCGCTGGGTGTGGAGCACGGTGGCGAAGGTGTAGCGGATGAGCGCGATCACCGCGGGGCTCCGTCCGTAGCGGTGTACGGCGGCGGCGTGCGGCGACCGTCGCCGGCCACCTGGCCCACCTCGGCCACCTCGGGCACCTCGGCCACCCGCACGACGGACCAGCCGTGCCGAAGCGCGGTGAACAGCACGGCGTCCGTCCGGTCCCGCTCGACGCGCAGGGTGGGCCCCGCCGGCTCCCGGCGCACGGACAGCACGCCGTCCAACTCCTCCCAGGCGCCACCCGGGGTTCGGGCCTCCCGCCGGGGGCGGCCAGGACGACCTCCGCCACGGGGCGCCGTACCGCGGGCCGCCGCTCGGCGGGACGCGGTGACACCCGCCCCCGGTCGACGGCATAGATCCGCGTCGCGCGCGCCCGCGTCACCGACTCCCGGTGATCGGTGAAGAGAACGGTGCCTCCGGCCCGCGCCACCTCGGTCATGGCCTCGGCGAGGACACCGTGGGCCTCCGCGTCCAGACCCGACCACGGCTCGTCGAGCACCAGCAGGCCCGGTTCCACCATCAGCGCCTGGGCGAGAGCCACCTTCTGCGCGTTTCCCTTGGACAGGCTCCGCAGCGGGGCGGCCTCGCCCCCGACGAGGGAGAACCGCTCCAGCAGGGCGTTCGCGCGCCGCCGTGCCTCCGGCGTGCTCAGCCCGCGCACCCTGCCCAGGTGCGTCAAGTACGCCACTGCCGACATCCGCTCGCCGGGCGTGAACCGGTCCGGTACGTACGCCACGACCGGAGGCCGCCCCACCACCGCCCCACACGTCGGCCGCGCCAGCCCCACGGCAACGCGCAGCAGGGTCGACTTCCCCGACCCGTTCCCGCCCACCACCCCGACGACCTCACCCGGGTCCACGCCCAAGTCCACATCACGAAGCACCCAGGACCCCTTGCCGTACCGCTTCCCCACGGCCTCGAGCCGCACCAGAACCCCTCCTCCCCGGCACCTGTCCGCTCCGACTGCGTGCGGCCCTGCCCTGCCCTGCCCTGCCCTGCCTAAGCCTCCACGCGCTGATCGACCGCCGCTTCGTAGAAGGCATCCGCGAGGGCGACGATGATCGAGTTGATGGCCGGTCCGTCGGTGAAGAAGTAGTCGGCCATCGTGTTGTGGGCCTCCTGATTGTCGGCGACCGCCTCCGTAACGGCCGCTTGGAAGTCCTGCGACTCCACGAACTGCTTCTTGGAGTTCACCTTGGTCTGCTTGATCAGCTCCGGGTCGGCGAGCAACCGCTGGACGAGCCCCTGTACGAACTCCCTGACCTGGGACTCGGCGAACGATGCGGCGCCGAAGAGGTCGTTCATCCTGTCGATGACGACCTGGAGCGCGACGTACTTCGGCTCCTTCTTCGCGCCCGTGCCGGCGGCGCTGATGCCCTTCAGCCGCCCGTCGCCCACGAGTGAGATGTCGACCGGGATCGCCTTGTCGTGCTTGACCCCGACCAGCACCACGTCGGAGAGGTCCACTTCGGCGGCCCAGGCGGACTCGGCGATGACCTTCTCCAGCAGGCGCAGGAAGATCGCGAGCATCTCCATGCGGGGGTCGCCGTAGTCGACGATCTGGGACATGAAGTCATAGAGGCGCACGAAGGTGGAGACGTCCTTGCGGAACAGGTCGAGCGCGTTGAGGGCGACCTTGTCCTCGTCCTCGATCGCCCGCGCGTAGCGGCGCCGGAAGTCGTGCTGCGCAGGGCTGATCGCCGCCGAGAGCGCGTTGTTGCCCTTCCGCGTCACCCACAGTCCGGCGACCTTGCGGACGTCGTCCTCGGTGTAGATGCCGGCCTGGGCGAGCTTGGCCGCCAGGTGGACGACGACGTACGGATCGCTCTCGGTCTCCAGGGTCGCGTTCTTGAAGTACGGCTCGAAGGCCGCCTTGATGTCCTCGGGCTTGTTGGCGAAGTCGATGACGAACGTCTTGCGCTTCTGTTCGCCACCCACGGTGCGGTGCGTGCGGTTGAGCCTCGAGAGCGTCTGTACCGCGGTGATTCCCGGCAGTTTCTTGTCGACGTACATCGCCGACAGCAGGGGCTGGTCGAAGCCGGTCTGGAACTTGTTGGCGACCAGCATCACCTTGTACGTGTCGCCCTTGAAGGCGGCCGCCAGATCAGCGCCGGCGCCGGGGTTCATGTTGGTCTCGGTGAACTCGTCGTCCTCCGAGGGCTGTGGCCCCCAGTCGCTGTGCCAGGTCTCCCCCTCGGGCATGGTCACCCCTCCGGAGAAGGCGACCAGGGTGCGGTAGTTGTACGAGGGGTCCGCGGCCCGGCGGCCGGCGAGGTACGCGTCGATGGCCAGCTTGTACTTCACCGCGGACTTGCGCGAATCGGTCACCACCATCGCCTTCGCCTTGCCTTCGAGGAGGTAGGCGACGTTGACGTGGAAGTGCTCGACGATGATCTGCACCTTCTGGCTGATGTTCGTCGGGTGGAGCTGCACCCACCGCATCAGGCCCTTGCGAGCGGTGGCCTCCTCCACCTCCCCTCCGTCGCCGCTCTCGGCCTTGCCGGCGATCTTCAACGCGGTGTCGTAGGACTGGTAGCCCTTGAGGACGTCGAGGATGTAGCCCTCCTCGATCGCCTGTTTCATCGAGTACAGGTGGAACTCGCGCGGCGTGCCGTCCGGCCCCCGGCGGCCGAACAGCTCCAGCGTCTTGTTCTTCGGCGTCGCGGTGAAGGCCAGGAAGGAGATGTTCTCCGACTCCGCCCGCTCTGTCATCTCCGCCGCCAGGACCGACTCCACATCGATCTCGCCGCCGTCCTCGATCTCCTTGGCCTCCTCAGCGGTCAGCGCCTGCTTCAGCTTCGAGGAGATCTGCCCCGACTGGGAGGAGTGCGCCTCATCGGCGATGACGGCGAACCGCTTGCCCTTCAGGCCGGAGTCGGTCCGGATCTCGTCCAGCGCGTGCGGGAAGGTCTGCAGCGTCACCACGATGATCAGCTCACCGTTCGTCAACGCCCGTGCCAGCAGACCCGATTTCGACTTGGCGCCGGCCTTGCGGACATCCTCCGGGCTGATCGTCGCGACGATCCTGCCCGTGCCGTCGATCTGCCGGATCGCATCCTGCAGCTGGGAGTCGAGCACGGTGCGGTCCACGACCACGATGACCGAGTCGAAGACCTTGCGGTCATCGACGTGCAGGCGCGCCAGCCGGTGGGCCGTCCAGGCGATGGTGTTCGTCTTCCCCGACCCGGCGGAGTGCTCGATCAGGTACCGCCGCCCGACGCCCTCCCTCTTCACCGCCTCGACGATGTTCGTGACGGCTTCCCATTGGTGGTACCGCGGGAAGAGCATGCTCGTACGCCGCACCGACGTGCCGGTGGTGACGTCCCACTCCTCCTTCGTCTGCACGATCATCAGCCGCCCGATGATGTCCAGCCAGGCGTGCTTCTCCCAGACCCGTTCCCAGAGGTACGCCGTCGCCGACCGTCCGAACGCGCCGGGCGGGTTGCCCGCGCCGCTGTCGAGACCGGTGTTGAAGGGCAGGAAGTGGGTCTTCCTCCCCTCCAGCCTCGTGGTCATCGCGGCCAGGCCGTTCGAGACGGCGAAGTGCACCAGCGCCCGGTGGCCGAACGACAGCAAGGGCTCCGGCCGCCCGTTCGTCAGCGGATCGCGCGCCTGCTGGTACTGACGGACCGCCTCGTCCAACGACTGGGTGAAGTCGGTCTTCAGCTCCACCGTGGCCACCGGGAGCCCGTTGACGAAGAACACCAGGTCGATACTGCGCCGGTCGGCGGTCGAGAAGTGCACCTGCCGCACCACCCGCACCCGCATCGCCTCGTAGTGCGCCGTCGTGGTCCGGTTGAGCGAGGTCTCCGGGCGGAACTGCGCCGTCTTCAACCGGCCACCGCCGATGTACTGCACCCCGTTGCGCAGGATGTTCAGCGTCCCACCGCCGTGTTCCAGCGGCCGGTCGAGCGCCGCCGTCAGCACGTCGAGGAACTTCGCCTGCGACCCCGCCGCCCTCAACGCCTTCTCGTACGCCGGCTTCTGTGTCGCCTCCAGCCACGCGAACAGATCCGCCGGGAACAGCGCCCGCTCGCGGTCGTACCCCGTGTCGTCGGCCGAGTACAGCCAGCCGTGCGCCGCGAGGTGCTCACAGATCTCGGTCTCGAAGACGATCTCGTTGTGGTCAGCCATCACGCCACCCCGCGTACGTCGATCTGTCCCGTCACCGCCGCTGTGATCAACGCCGACCTCCGCTCCCGGGCGAGCTCGATGAACCGCTCCGCCTCCGCCCTCGTGCGTTCGATCTTCTCCGTCTGTTCGTCGAGGTATGCGGCGATGAGGCGCTGCTCGTCAACGGGCGGCACCGGGACCCGGATCGCCCCCAGACGCTGATTGTTCAGGATCGGCACCCGGTTCATCTGCGAGGCGGCCCAGAGTTCGCTCTTCGCCGCGCGCATGACGTAGTACAGGTACCGCCCCTCTTCGGCCGGAACCACGCTCGTGATCTGCTGATTGGTGGTCGCCGCCACCGGCAGATGGCCGACCGAACCCAGCGAGTACGCGATGCATCCCACGAGAACCGAACCGGCCGGGACGGGACGCGATGCGGCCCAGCCTTCCGCCGTGAGCCATGCGCTGGCTCTCGTCCGCGCACTCAAGTCCTGCGGACGGACCCATGGGCGTTCGTTGGCTTCCTCGGCGAAATTGCCGCGGTTGTCGGTCGGCGGCGTGGAGCCGGTCAGGAGCGTCCCGCACCGGCGCAGTGCCTTCACACTCCACCCCTCGGGGATGTCCCCGAGCCATTCCACGCCCGAATCGACCAGCGCCGCCCCGGGGCGCACGCCTTTCGTCACCGCCTCGGCGATGACACCGTCCCGTCGTTCGTCGAGCAACTCGATCAGCCGCCGCTGCTCCTCGATGAGCGTGTCGATGCAGGCCGTCTCCCGATCGAGGTAGTCGGCGATGGCGCGCTGTTCCTCGACCGGTGGCAGGATGACCGGCAGGCGAGCGACATTCGAGAACTTCAACGATTGACGGACACCCCCGCCCAGACCGTAGAAGACCTTGGTGACGTCGTACGACCGCATCAGGTGTTCGGCGTACCGCGCGTCGATTCCGGTCGGCCTCATCGATACGTACGCGGACGTGATGATCCCGCGCTCCGTCACGCGCGCCGATCGCAGGCTCCGCTGATCGTTCTGGAGGTCGGTGAAGCGAAAGACCAGATGGTTCGGCTCGACGATCTGGTAGGTCTCGAAGGACTCGGGCAGGAGGCCACCGACGGCGTCGATGTCCTTTCGGACGATGCGTCCGAAGCTGAGCGACAGCAGGTTGTTCTCGGTCAGGCCGACGTTCTTGACCCTCGACTCGTGGAGCACCGACATCAGCGGCACGGTGTCCCACCCCTTGGGAATGCGGCCGACCCAGGGGACGCCGCTGTCCCGGTACTCGGCGTACGACATCATCACCCCTCGACCTCGCGCAGCAGCTCGAGGATCTTGGCGACCTGCTTCTCCAGGTCGACGTCGATCTCCGCGAGCGGGCGGGGCGGGACGTACGTGTAGAAGTGGCGGCTGAAGGGGATCTCGTAGCCGGTCTTGGTCTTGGCCCCGTCGGTCCAGGCGTCGGGGACGTGCGGCCGCACCTCGGCGTCGAAGTACGCCTGGATGACGTCGCGCTCCCCTGCCGCGCCGGCGGTCGAACCGCCGTGGGTGAAGGGCACGTTCTCGGTCTCCCGCTTTTTCGGGTCGGGCTTCGGGGCGCCCTTGCGGTTGACGACGGCGTTGCCGTCCTCATCGAGGAGGGGACGCTCGACGGTGATGGTCCAGTAGCCGAACTCGTCGTTGCGCAGCACCTTGGAGAACGCGGGATCGGCGTCCTCGAAGTCGGCGTACAGCCGCACGACCTTGGCGCGGTCGGCCGCGCTGATCTCGCGTCCCTTGGATCCGAGGTTCTTGCGCATCTTGGTCCAGAACGACGTGCCGTCGATGAGCTGGACCGTGCCCTTGCGGTCGGGGTGCTTGGTGTTGTCGAGGATCCAGATGTAGGTGGCGATGCCGGTGTTGAAGAACATGCTGGTCGGCAGGGCGACGATCGCCTCGACGAGGTCGTTCTCCAGCAGCCACCTGCGGATGTCGGAGGGGCCGGATTCGGCGAGGCCGCTGAAGAGCGGCGAACCGTTCATGACGATGCCGACGCGGCCACCGCCGTCCTCGGGGGCGCGCATCTTGTGCGCCAGTTGGAGCAGGAAGAGCATCTGGCCGTCCGAGGTCGCGGGGAGTCCCGGCGCGAATCGGCCGTGGGGGCCGGCGGAGTCGCGCTCCTCGTTGACCGCCTTGGCGTACTGCTTCCAGTCCACCCCGTAGGGCGGGTTGGACATGCAGTAGTCGAACTGGCGGCCCTTGAAGGCGTCGTCGGTGAGCGTGTTGCCGAAGGCGATGTTGGACGCGTCGTGGCCCTTGGCGAGCAGGTCGGACTTGCAGATGGCGTACGACTGGGGGTTGTACTCCTGGCCGTACAGGCTCAGTTTCGCGTCGGGGTTCTGGGCGAGCAGGTGCTCCTCCGCCAGGGAGAGCATGCCGCCCGTGCCGGCGGTGGGGTCGTACAGCGAGCGGACGATGCTGCCCTTCGAGAGGTCGGCGTCCTTCTCCGCGAAGAGCAGGTCGACCAGGAGCCGGATCGCGTCGCGCGGCGTGTAGTGGTCCCCGGAGGTCTCGTTCGCGGCCTCGTTGAACTTGCGGATGATGTACTCGAACGCATCCCCCATGTCCGCGTTGGACACCACGTCGGGATGCAGGTCGACAGCGCCGAAGGACTTGACGATCTCGCGCAGGAGTCCGGCCTTCTCCAGGGCCAGGATCTCCTTCTTGAAGTCGAAGTACGCGAACACGTCCACGTCGTCGGAGAACCGGTCGATGTACTCGGCGAGGTTGTCCGCCAGCCCGTCGGCATCGGTCAGCAGGTTCGCGAACTCGTAGTGGGAGGTGTTGTAGAAGGTCCGCCCCGTGGTCTTCCTGACCTCGACCTTCAGCCGGTTCGGGTTCCCGTACCTCGCCGCCAGCTCCCGTACCGCCGCGCGGTCCGGCTCGAGCACGCAGTCGAGCCGTCGCAGGATCGTGAACGGAAGGATCACGGTCCCGTACTGGTTGGGGCGATAGGGGCCTCGAAGCTGGTCGGCGATCGACCAGATGAAGCTACCGAGCGTGCTCACAAGGGTCCTCACGAGAATCGTCTAGCAGTGCCGTCACTCTGCCAGAGACCGCGGCGCCGATGGTGAGGGTGGCAGGGGCCGCGCAGCAGCCGCCGCCGGTCTCTTCGGCTGCTTCCGGCTGGTCGAAGAGGCCCGCGCCGCCGCAGACTCCGGTCTCGGGAAGGGTGAGTTCGACGCGCTCGGCGGCTTCCTGGTCTCCGGCGAGGGTGGCGGCGATGGAGCGGACCTGCTCGTAGCCGGTCATGGCCAGGAAGGTCGGCGCGCGGCCGTAGGACTTCATGCCGGCGAGGTAGACGTCCTTCTCCGGGTGCGTGAGCTCGACCGCGCCATGGGGGTGGACGGTGCCGCAGGAGTGCTGGTTCGGGTCGATCAGCGGGGCCAGTGCGGTCGGGGCCTGGAGGCGCTCGTCGAGGCCGAGGCGCAATTCGTCCAGGAAGGAGAGGTCGGGGCGGAAGCCGGTGAGAACGATGACCTCGTCGACCGGCTCCAGGCGGCGGCCGTCCTCGCCGACGAGGACCGGGCGGCCGTCGGTGTCGCGCTCGAAGGAGTCCGTGCGGAAGCCGGTGACAGCGTCCGCGTACCCGCCGTCGACGGCGGCCTTGGCGGCGAGGCCGAGGGCGCCGCGGGCGGGGAGCTGGTCGGCGGCGCCGCCGCCGAAGGTGGAGCCGCTGATGCCGCGCCGCAGGATCCACGTCGTGTGCGTCCCCGTGCCGTCCTCTTCGGACCGGGCGAGGTCGGCGAGGTGGGCCAGGGCCGTGAAGGCGGAGGCACCCGACCCGATGACGGCTGTGCGCTTGCCCGCGTAGCGAGCCCGTGTGGCCGGGTCCTTCAGGTCGGGGACGCGGTAGGAGATCCGGTCGGAGGCGGCGCGCTCGCCGAGGGCGTGCAGGCCGCCGGCCCCGGCCGGGCCCGGGGTGGACCAGGTGCCGGAGGCGTCGATGACGGCGCGGGCGAAGATCCGCTCCTCGTGCCCTCCGGGGCTGGTGAGGTGGATGACGAAGGGCTGGCTCTCGCGGTCGGCGTCGACGATGCGGTCGCGGCCGGTACGCGAGACGCCGGTGACCCTCGCGTTGCAGCGGACGCGGTGGCCGAGGACGTCGGCCAGGGGCTGGAGGTACAGCTCGGCCCAGTCGCCACCGGAGGGGTAGGTGGCGCCGTCGGGCTTGACCCAGCCGGTGGGGGCGAGGAGCTTCTCGGCGGCGGGGTCGACGACCTCGGACCAGGTGGAGAAGAGCCGTACGTGAGACCAGTCCCGGACTGCGGTCGCGGCGGCCGGTCCGGCCTCCAGGACCAGGGGCTCGATGTCCCGCTCGATGAGACGGGCGGCCGCCGCGAGTCCGATCGGGCCGGCGCCGATCACGACGACGGGCAGGGTCTCGGTTGATGCGTTCACGGCAGGCTCCCCGGTTGATTTGATGTTTGTCGATGTCCTGACGCCTCCAGAGTGACTCCTGGATCGATGTTCGTCAACATAGACATCTGTCGAATTTCCACGGATGATGGGAGCATGACGACGAAGGTGTTGCCGCTGCTGGAGCCGGAGGCCGCGGCGGCGTGCTGCCCGCCGCTGACGGAGCGCCCGCTGACGGCCGAGGAGGCGGAGCGGACCGCGGTCATGTTCAAGGCGCTGGGTGACCCGGTGCGCCTGCGGCTGTTCTCCGCCGTCGCCTCCCACGAGGGTGGCGAGGCGTGCGTCTGCGACATCTCCGATGTCGGCGTCTCCCAGCCGACGGTTTCCCACCACCTGAAGAAGCTCAAGGACGCGGGCCTGCTCTCCTCCGAGCGGCGCGGTACCTGGGTGTACTACCGGGTGGAGCCCGCCGTTCTCGCTGCCATGGGGGCTCTCCTGACGCGGGCGGGCGGGGCATGAACGTCCGTATCGAGCCTCTGGCCGGGGCGCACGCGGACGAGGTCCTGGCGATCTACCAAGCCGGGATCGACGAGGGCAACGCCACCTTCGAGACCGCCGCCCCCAGTTGGGCGGAGTTCGACGCGGCGAAGCTCGCCGGGCACCGCTTCGCCGCGATCGACCCCGACGGGCAGGTCCTCGGGTGGGTGGCCGCGTCGAAGGTCTCCGACCGCTGCGCGTACGCGGGCGTGGTCGAGCACTCCGTCTACGTCCACCCCGCCGCCCGGGGCCGGGGGGTCGCCCGAGCCCTGCTGGACGCGTTGATCGCCTCGGCAGAGGCGGAAGGCATCTGGACGATCCAGTCCGGGATCTTTCCCGAGAACGCCGCGAGCCTGGCCCTGCACCAGCGGGCCGGCTTCCGGGTCATCGGCACCCGCGAGCGCATCGGCCTCCACCGCGGCGCGTGGCGCGACGTGGTCCTGCTGGAGCGCCGCAGCCCGAAGGTCAGCTGAGCGACTCGATGGCGTAGAGGGCGCCCACACCTGCGGCCAGTACGCCGAGGAGCAGTCGCAGGGCCTTCTCCGGGAGCCGGGGCTGCAGGCGAGCGCCGAGGTAGCCGCCGATGAGGCCGCCCAGGCCGCAGGCCAGGCCGAGGAACCAGTGGGGCGCGATGCCGCCGGCCCCGGTCAGGGACAGCGCCGCGTACGTAGCGGACCCGACGACGGACGTCGCGAACGTCGACGCCAGAGCCGCGGGCGCCACTTTCGCGACCGGCACGCCGCGCCCGACCAGGATCGGGCCGAGGAGCGAACCGCCGCCGATGCCGTAGATCCCGCCGACCACCCCCACGATCAGGGCCAGGCCCGTGACCGCTCGCGCGGACGGCCGGTCCCCGGACGGCTTCACCGACCGGGGCGGCAGGAGGGTGCGGGCGATCAGCCAGGTCCCCAGCGGCAGCAGGAAGACGGCCACCAGGACCTTGAAGACGGCCGGCCCCGGGATGGCGAACACGCGGATGACCGCACCGACGACCACTCCCGGCAGAGTGCCGAGCACCAGTCGGCGCACCAGCGGGCCCTGCAGGGCGCCGGTGCGGCGGTGGCGCAGGAGCGCGCCGGGGCCGGCGACGACGTTGTAGAGGAGATTGGTCGGGGTCACCGCCGGACTCGGCACCGCGAAGACGCTCAGCTGCACGGGCAGCAGGAACACCGCCCCCGACACCCCCACCGGAGCGGTCACCACCGCGATCAGCAGACCGGCCACCAGACCGGCCGACCCCACCCCCCACTCCACGACCGCGGGTCAGCCTCGTTCGACGTACACGCCGGTCGACTTCACGCGGGCGGTGACGTCGCCGGGCTTGATGGCCGTCACGATCCCCGGGGAAGGCGTTGCGGGCGGAGGTGCAGGAGACGTCCTCGTCCTGCCGCCACCGATCACCACCACACCCGTGGACCGCGTCATGCCGAAGCAGCTCCGGCGGTCGCCGTCTTGCCCCGCATGAAGATGACCGCCACCAGGGCCAGCCCCAGCACCGCACCCACCAGCTGCACGCCGACGAACGCCGGAACCGAGGCGGGCGCGATGCCCGCGAAGGTGTCGGTGAAGGCGCGGCCGATGGTGACGGCCGGGTTGGCGAAGGAGGTGGAGGAGGTGAACCAGTACGCGGCGCCGATGTACGAGGCCACCGCGACCGGCGCGAACCGCAGGCGGTCGGTGCGGGCCAGACCGAAGATCAGCAGGATCAGACCGGCGGTGGCGACGACCTCACCCAGCAGCAGGTTCCCGGCGGAGCGGTCGTGGGTCGCCCACTTCACCAGGGGCTCGCCGAACATCGCGTCGGCCAGGATCGCCCCCGCGATGGCGCCGACGATCTGCGCGGGCACGTAGACGGCCAGCTCACGGGCGGTGACGCCACCTCCGGTGCGGCGGGTGGCCCACCACTCGGCGAGGCTGACCACCGGGTTGAAGTGGGCTCCGGAGACGGGGCCGAGGAGAGCGATCAGGACGCCGAGGCCGAAGACCGTGGCGGTGGAGTTGGCCAGCAGCTGCAGCGCGACGTCCTGGGTCAGCTTCGCCGCCTGGATGCCGGACCCGACGACGACCGCGACCAGCGCTGCCGTCCCGACGAGTTCGGCCGCTGCGCGGGCCACCAGCGGACTGGCGGGCGGGCTCGCGCCGGGTGCGGGCCGGGGCGCGTCGGCGGGTATCGCGGTGGCCGCTGCGGGTGCGGCGGCGACGGGCTCGGTGACGGACAACGGTTCTCCTCGGGCAGGTGAGGGGCACAGCGGACTATGGGCAGGACCGCTTGATGTTCGCTTCGGACGTGGCGCGCGCGGCCTGCGCGAGCCCTGCGAACTGGCCGGCGATGGCCTCGATGACGTCCGGGCGGAGTCTGTAGTAGATGAAGCGGCCACACGGTTCGGTCTCCACGACCCCGGCCTCTCTGAGCACCTTCAGGTGGTTGGAGAGGTTGGTCTGCTTGGCACCGGTCTCCTCCACGAGATGTGTGGTGCACAGCGTCTCGCGGGAGAGCAGGGTCACGATCCGGAGCCTGAGGGGGTCGGCCAGGATTCGGATCAGTTCAGTGTCGACTGACGTCATCATGTACTGATACTGTCACATCAGTTTGGGCTGACACCAGCCTGGCCTGACCCTATTGGCTCCAAGGAAGAACAGATGTCCTCCGCTCCTGCCGCCTCCGTCCTGTTCGTCTGCATCCACAACGCGGGCCGCTCCCAGATGGCGGCCGGGTTCCTGCGCCACCTCGCGGGTGACCGGGTCGAGGTCCGCTCCGCCGGCTCGGTCCCCGGAGATCGGATCAACCCCTCGGCCGTCGCCGCGATGGCCGAGCTGGGCATCGACATCTCCGACCAGAAGCCGAAGGTCCTCACCCCCGAGGCCGCCAAGGCGTCCGACTACATCATCACGATGGGTTGCGGCGACGCCTGCCCGTACTTCCCCGGCAAGACCTACCTCGACTGGCAGCTCGAAGACCCGGCCGGCCAGGGCGTCGAGGCCGTCCGCCCCATCCGCGACGAGATCAAGGGCCTCATCGAGGGCCTGATCGCCGAGATCGACGCCAAGAAGCAGGCCTGACCCCGCGACCGGCACGACCGCCACCACCACCGGTGACGGCATACGCAACGTCATCATCACCGGCTCCGGCTCCGGCTCCGGCTCCGGCTCCGGCTACCGCATCGGCTCCGGCTCCGGCTCCGGCTACCGCATCGGCCACGACGGGCGCGAGGCGGCCGGAACTCCGCTCGACCGTGGCTGCGCGCGGGTCCGATCCAGTTGAATGAGACCCATGGGTACCACACGTGGATTCGCCGAGGACGAGCTGCGACGACTGGCGGGATCGCGGTCGTTCGAGCGGGGTCTCAGCTACCTTTCCTCCGTGTCCGCGCTGGAAATCGAGGAGTCGGCGATCACCGCGACCGTCGACGGCACCGATGCCTACGAGGTCGAACTGACGGAGCACGAGGACGGCCTCACCGGATGGTGCTCCTGCCCGTACGGGCAGGAGGGCAACTTCTGCAAGCACTGCGTGGCGGTGGGCCTGACCGTCCTACGACAGGCGGAGTCGGTACCCGTGCAACGGGCAGCCGCCGCGTCCCGCGGCCGCCAGCTCAACGCCTGGCTGGAATCGCGTACCCGGGACGAACTCCTCTCCCTGGTACGGGAGCACCTCGCGGGCGACCGCGACCTGCGCCGTCGCCTCGAACTGCGGGCGGCGACCGCCGGGGGCGATCCCGGCGCGGTACGCGAGCGCGTCCTGGGCCTGCTCGACACCCGGCCCTTCGCCCGGTACGGCTACGTCGAATACGCGGACGCCCATGCCTACGGGCAGCAGGCCGCCGAGGCCGTCTCCGCGCTCCGCACCCTGACGGAGACCGGACGGGCCGCGGACGCGGTGGAGCTGGCCCGGGAGGCCATCGCGGCCCTCGGCCGGACCTACGGCGAGATCGACGACTCGGACGGCCTCATCGGCGACGTGGCCACCGGACTGGCCGAGGTGCATCTGGACGCCTGCCGGGAGGCCCGCCCCGACCCGGCGCATACCGCCGAGTGGCTGGTGGGCCACCTCCTGGGCGATCTGAACGACGCCACCGGCATCGCCCTGACCGACTACGAGGAGGTACTGGGCGAGGCGGGCCTGGCGCGGGCGCACGAGCTGGTGGTCGCGGCCTGGCGCGCCAACCCGAAGGGCTGGACGGAGAAATACCTCATGGAGGAGCTGACGAAGTCGGAAGGCAGCGTCGACGCGCTGATCGCCGTCCATGCGGCCGACCTCTCCCCGACCGGCGCCACGCATCTGGTGATCGCCCAGGAACTCGAGCGGGCGGGCCGCCCGGCCGAGGCCCTGGAATGGGCGGAGCGCGGCCTGCGCGAGTGCGATCCCGCGCTCGGCCCGGACAGCCGCCTGGTGGACCTCGTCTGCGAGCGCTACGCCCGGGCCGGCCGCCCGGCCGATGTCATCGCGGTGCGCCGCGACGTACTCGTACGCCGCCGGTCCCTGACCGCCTACCAAGAGCTGCGAACGGCAGCCGGTGCGGCCGACTGCTGGGACGAACCCGCGCGGGCCGACGCCCTGGACCTGCTGCGCGCCGATGCCCGCCCCCGGAGGAGCCTGGGCCACCAGGGCTCGGCCCTGGTCGACGCCCTGCTGGACGACGCCGACCACGACGCGGCCTGGGAGGCAGCCGCCGAAGGTCACGCCGACGGCCGCCAGTGGCTCACCCTCGCCGACCGCGTCCGGGACCGCCGCCCCTCCGACGCCCTGACCGTGTACCTGCGCCTGATCGGCCCCCTCCTCACCCGCACCGGCGACGCCACGTACGAGCAGCTCACCGAGCTGCTGCTCAGTGCCCGCGCGTGCCACCGCATCCTGGGCACGCAGGACGCGTTCACCACCTACATGACCACCCTGCGCTCCGGCCAGAAACGCAAGCGCAACCTGCTGGCGATGCTCGACCGGCACGGGCTGTAACACCAGGGGCCCACACTGCCCTGACGTGCAGGTCAGGCCGCCTTCGCGATCGGCTCGAGGATCGCGACGCACTCCACGTGGTGCGTCATCGGGAAGAGGTCGAAGACGCGCAGCGTGCGGACCTTGTAGCCGTTGTCCTTGAAGTACGCCAGGTCGCGGGCCAGGGCCGCCGGGTCGCAGGCGACGTACGCGATGCGGCGCGGGGAGAGGCCGGCCAGGTGGCGGACCGTCTGCTTGCCCGCGCCCGCGCGGGGCGGGTCCAGGACGATCAGGTCGCACTCGCTGATCTTCGTGCGCGGCAGGACCTGCTCGACCTTGCCGTGTTCGATGCGGACGCGCTCCATGTCCTGGAGGTTGTGCCGGGCGTCCTCGACCGCGCGCTTCGTCGACTCGATGCCGAGCACCGCGCCCGTGTCGCCGAGGCGCTCGGCCAGGGCGCCCGCGAAGATGCCCACGCCGCAGTAGAGGTCGAGGGCCATCTCTCCCTTGCGCGGCATCAGGCCCTGCATGACGGCCTTCACCAGGGTGTCGGCGGCCTGCGGGTGGATCTGCCAGAAGCCGCCCATGCCGACGCGGTAGGTCCGGCCGTCGGAGCGCTCGCGGACGAAGGCGCGGCCGTGGACGCGGTGGATGCCGCCGTCCTTCTCCTCGACCCGCAGGACCGAGACCGGCTTGTCCAGCTCGACCAGCGGCAGGCGGCCGCCGGGCTGCGGGGTCAGGATGACCTGGCGGTCACCGGAGCCCGAGGCGGCGATGGCCTCGACCGCGGCCAGCGAGGGCCACTCGCGCTTCTCGATGCCCAGTTCGGTGACGCCCGGGGACGCGATCAGGCACTGCTCGACCGGCTGGATGTCGTGCGAGCGGTGCTTGCGCAGGCCCGTGCGGCCGTCCTCGTCGATCGCGAACTGCACCCGGGTGCGCCAGGCGGGCACCTGTCCGGCGGGCAGCTTGTCGCCCTCGGCGGGCAGGACCGTACCGTCCCAGCCGGCCTCTTCGGGGGTGAGCCCGGCGAGGCGCTGGAGCTGCTCGGCCACGACCTCGCCCTTGAGCCGGCGCTGGGCGCCGGGCTTGGCGTGCTGCCAGTCGCAGCCGCCGCACTTGCCCGGACCGGCGTACGGGCACGGGGCCTCGATGCGGTCCTTGGACGCTTCGAGGACGGTCACCGCGTCGGCGCGCAGGAAGCGGGAGTCCTCGTCGCCCTCGGTGACCTTCGCGATGATCTTCTCGCCGGGCAGGGTGTGCCGGACGAACAGGACCCGGCCCTCGGCGGTGCGGGCGATGCAGTGGCCGCCGTGGGCAACGGCGCCGACCTCGACCTCGTACTCTTCCCCGACCAGTGACTTCTTCGTCTCGTTCTGCTCGGTCATGGTGGGGGAACTCCAAGGATCAAGGGTGGGGCCTGCGGAAAAGAACGGCCGGACAGCCGACCCACCAGTTTACGTGGATCTCGTCCGGCCGTTCACCAATCATCCGGCGCTCACGCCCGGACGCACGACGCTCACGCCGGGACCTACGGCGCTCACGCCCGGACCTACTTCGCCGCCGAGTCCTTGGACTTCGGCTTGGGCTTGGGACGGGGCGCCCCCGGTGTGTCCACGGGCCCGCGGCGCACCGCGCCCGGCGCGTTCCAGTCCTGGCGCCGCTTGGCGCGCTTCTTCGCGAGCTCGGAGGACTCCAGCTGGTAGGGCACCGAGGTGACCATCACACCGGGGGTGAAGAGCAGCCGCCCCTTGAGCCGCAGCGCGCTCTGGTTGTGGAGCAGGTGCTCGTACCAGCGTCCGACGACGTACTCGGGGATGTAGACGCTGACCGCGTCGCGCGGGTTCTCGCTGCGCAGCCCCTTCACGTACTCCACCACCGGCCGGGTGATCTCCCGGTACGGCGAGTCGAGGATCTTGAGCGGGACGTTGATCCCGCGCCGTTCCCACTCGGCCCGCAGCGCCTTCGTCTCGACCGGGTCGACGCTGATGCTGAGCGCCTCCAGGGTGTCCGAGCGGGTCAGCTTGGCGAAGGCCAGCGCCCGCAGCGTGGGCTTGTGGACCTTGGAGACGAGGACGATCGAGTGGACCCGGGAGGGCCGCACGCTGTCCTCGGAGGGCCCGTCGGCGGCCGCGATCTCGGCGGAGACCCGGTCGTAGTGCTTCCGGATCGCGGTCATCGTGCCGTAGAAGATCACCATGCCGAGCAGGGCGACCCAGGCGCCGTGCGTGAACTTGGTGGCGAGTACGACGACCAGCACCAGCCCGGTGAAGATCGCGCCGAAGGTGTTGATCGCCCGGGAGCGGTGCATCCGGCGGCGGGCCGCGGTGTCCTGCTCGGACCGCAGGTGGCGGTTCCAGTGCCGGACCATGCCGATCTGGCTGAGCGTGAAGGAGACGAACACGCCGACGATGTAGAGCTGGATCAGCTTCGTGGAGTCGGCGTCGTAGACCCACACCAGCAGCATCGCGGCGCCGGCGAGCAGCACGATGCCGTTCGAGAAGGCGAGCCGGTCACCGCGGGTGTGCAGCTGGCGCGGCAGGTACCGGTCCTGGGCGAGGATCGAGCCGAGCAGCGGGAAGCCGTTGTACGCGGTGTTGGCGGCGAGGAAGAGGACGAGCGCGGTGGCCGCGGCGAGCACGATGAACAGGAAGCTGCCGTTGCCGAAGACGGCCTCGGCGACCTGGGAGATCACCGGGTGCTGGACGTAGCCCGCGCCGACGGGGACGCCCTTGTCCAGCAGGTCGGTGCCGGGGCTCTCGGCCATCCGCACGTTGGTGGCCATCGCCAGGGCGATGATGCCGCAGAACATGGTGACGGCCAGGCCGCCCATGAGGGCGAGGGTGGTGGCCGCGTTCTTGCTCTTGGGCTTGCGGAAGGCGGGGACGCCGTTGGAGATGGCCTCGACGCCGGTGAGGGCGGCGCAGCCCGAGGAGAACGCCCGGAGCAACAGGAAGACCAGGGCGAAGCCCGCCAGCCCCTGGTGTTCCGCCTTGATCTCCAGATGGGCCGTGGGCGCCGTCATGGTGTCGCCCATGACGAGGCCGCGCCAGGCACCCCAGGCGATCATCACGAATACCGCGCCGACGAACACATAGGTCGGGATGGCGAAGAGATTCCCGGATTCCTTCACTCCGCGCAGATTCATCAGCGTGAGGAGCAGAATCATGATCATCGCCGAGAGCACTTTGTGCTCGATGACGAAATCGACGGCGGAGCCGAGGTTCTCGACGCCGGAGGAAATCGAGACGGCGACGGTCAGCACGTAGTCGACCAGCAGGGCGCTGGCGACGGTGAGGCCCGCCTTGGGGCCGAGGTTGGTGTTGGCGACCTCGTAGTCGCCGCCGCCGCTCGGGTAGGCGTGGACGTTCTGCCGGTAGGAAGCGACCACCGTGAACATCAGCACGACGACCGCCACGGCGATCCACGGGCTGAAGTGGTACGCCGACACGCCCGCGATCGACAGGACCAGCAGTACCTCGCCAGGGGCATATGCCACTGAGGAGAGCGGGTCGGAGGCGAAGACGGGGAGGGCGATCCGCTTGGGGAGGAGCGTTTCTCCGAGGCGGTCGCTGCGTAGCGCCCGGCCGATCAGGATCCGTTTGGGCACGTCGGTCAGTTTGGACACGCAGAGGATCGTAAGCGTTGGGAATTTCGGCTGGCCAACCACCACCCCCATGGCGGGGCATTTGCAGACCACAGGACCCCGGGAGACGTAACGGGAGACGTAACGGGAGACGTAACGGGGGCCACACTGGTGACCGCCCGTGTGTAGCTTGGGCCATGGTCTGAGACCCTGTTAAGCCTGAGCAGGAAACAAAGGCTGGTCCCCGTGGAACCCGACGGAACCCCGCAGGGAGTCCCACGGCAGGCCGCCAGCCGCCGACAGCCGGAAGGACGGCCGTGCACATCGTCATTATGGGCTGCGGAAGAGTGGGCTCCGCCCTCGCGCAGACCTTGGAGCAGCAGGGGCATACGGTCGCCGTCATCGACCAGGACCCCACCGCGTTCCGCCGACTGGGGGCGTCCTTCGGGGGCCGCCGCGTCACCGGCGTCGGCTTCGACCAGGACACCCTGCGCGAGGCCGGCATCGAGGAGGCGGGAGCCTTCGCCGCGGTCAGCAGTGGTGACAATTCCAACATCATCGCCGCCCGGGTGGCCCGCGAGATGTTCGGCATCGAGAACGTCGCCGCCCGTATCTACGACCCCAAGCGCGCCGAGGTCTACCAGCGCCTGGGCATCCCCACCGTCGCGACCGTCCGGTGGACCGCCGACCAGATGCTGCGCAGGCTGCTGCCGTCCGGGGCCGAGCCGCTGTGGCGCGACCCGAGCGGCGGGGTCCAGCTGGCCGAGGTGCACACCTCCGCCGCCTGGATCGGGCACAAGGTGAGCAACCTGCAGGAGGAGACCGGCGTACGGGTCGCGTTCCTCACCCGGCTGGGCGAGGCGATGCTGCCGACCTCCCAGACCGTGCTCCAGGAAGGCGACCTCGTCCACGTGATGATGCGCACGGACGAGATCGACAAGGTCGAGGCGGCCTTCGCCGAGGGCCCCGAGGAGGCACACGCATGAGGGTCGCGATCGCCGGTGCCGGCGCCGTGGGCCGCTCCATCGCGGGCGAACTGCTGGAGAACGGGCACGAGGTTCTCCTCGTGGACAAGGCGCCGACCGCCATTTCGGTGGAGCGGGTGCCGCAGGCCGAGTGGCTGCTGGCCGACGCCTGCGAGATCACCTCGCTGGACGAGGCCGCGCTCCAGCGCTGCAACGTGGTCATCGCGGCCACCGGTGACGACAAGGTCAACCTCGTCGTGTCGCTGCTCGCGAAGACCGAGTACGGGGTGCCGCGCGTGGTGGCCCGGGTGAACAACCCGAAGAACGAGTGGCTCTTCAACGAGGCCTGGGGCGTGGACGTCGCCGTCTCCACCCCGCGCCTGATGTCGGCCCTGGTCGAGGAGGCGGTGAGCGTCGGCGACCTGGTCCGGCTGCTGCGCTTCAGCCACGGCGACGCCAACCTCGTCGAGCTGACCCTGCCGCCGGAGTCCCCGTTCGCCGGGACCCAGATCGGCGAGATCAGCTGGCCCGAGGACACCTCGCTCGTCACGATCATCCGCGGCAACCGGGTGCTCACGCCGCACCCGGAAGAGACCTTGGAGTCCGGCGACGAACTCCTCTTCGTGGCCGCCCAGGCCCGCGAGGAGCAGCTGGAGGAACTCCTCCAGGCCCGCCGCTGACCCCGGCGCGCCCGGTCGTACGCACACGCGCACACGCGGAAGGGGCGGGTGGCCACCCGCCCCTTCCGCGTGCATGTGGCGCCTGGCGCCTTCCGTGTGCATGTGGCGCCTGGCGCCTTCCGCGTGCATGTGGCGCCTGGCGCCGGCGGATCAGACCTGCCGGTGCCGCGCCGTCTTGGCGGCCTTCGCCGCCGCCTTGCGCTCCTTCTCGGCGGCCTCCTCGGCCTCCCACTCCGCCATCACGTTGATGGGCGGCGGCGCCTTCGCCAGGAACAGCCAGGTGAAGTACACGGCCAGCACCATCGGCGGCAGCTTGAGCGCGATCAGCACCCAGCCCAGCTGCGTCTCGTCCCCCCAGAAGTACAGCGGGAAGAGGATCGCGTACTTGGCGAGGAAGATCAGGCCCCAGGCCAGACTGGCCTTGGTGTACGCCGTCTTGCGCCCCGGGTTGCGGGTGCGCCAGGACAGGTTCTCCTTGAAGACCGGCCCGAGCATCACGCCGAGCAGCGGGAAGCCCACCAGCGCGGAGAGCGTGAAGGCCACGCCCAGGCCCGCGCCGTAGATCATGCCGGGCAGGTAGAAGCCCTTGGCCGTGCCGGTGAAGAGGGCGAAGGCCACGCCCACGCCGACGCCGAAGACGCCGCTGAAGGCGTGCTTGACGGTGTCCTTGCGGGCGAGCCGCACGATGACCAGCAGGACCGCCACGGCGCCCGCCGCGATGGCGGACATCGTCACGTTCTTGTTGATCGTGTAGATCATGACGAAGAGCAGGCCCGGGAGCATGGTCTCCACCGTGCCCCGGATGCCGCCGAAGGCATCGAAGAGCGCCGCCTGTGTCACGGCCTTCTGGTCCGCGGTCGGCTGGGCGTCGGGGGCCTGGGCCCCCGGCTGCCCGCCGGTCGGCTGATGGGTCGGTTTGTCGAGTGACGTCACCGGCTAGTGCTCCTGTCCGAGCGGTCGGAGTTCGTACTTCGGGTTGAAGAGGACCCGGCGCCCATGGCTCATGGAGATCCGCCCGGAGGCGATCATGCGCCTGCCCGGCTCGATACCCACGATCGAGCGACGGCCGAGCCAGACGACGTCCAGCGCGGCGGAGCCGTCGAACAGCTCCGCCTCGAGCGCCGGTACGCCCGCCCTCGGCCGCAGTGTGACCGTGCGCAGCGTACCGGTGACCTTGACTATCTGGCGGTCGTGGCAGTCGCAGATCCGCGTGCACCCCGCGGCTTCTGCGTCCTCCTGCAGCTCCGCCGAATGCAGCTCTTCCTGGGAGGTGGAAAGCCGCTCTATCATCCGGCGGAACCGGCCCCCCGGCCTGGCCGGTTTCGCGGGCTTCTCGGGACGCGGTTCAGCACTCATACAGGAAGCGTACCGGCGCGTCGGCTACCTCTCGAAGCGGTATCCCATGCCCGGTTCGGTGATGAAGTGCCGCGGGTGCGAGGGGTCGGCCTCCAGTTTGCGGCGCAGCTGGGCCATGTAGACCCTCAGGTAGTTCGTCTCGGTGCCGTACGAGGGCCCCCAGACCTCCTGGAGCAGCTGCTTCTGGCTGACGAGCTTGCCCCCGTTGCGGACCAGGACCTCCAGCAGGTGCCACTCGGTGGGCGTCAGGCGTACGTCGCGCCCCTCCCGCACCGCCTTCTTCGCGGCCAGGTCCACGGTGAAGCCCGCGGTCTCCACGATCACCTCGTCCTCGCCGGCGCCCGCGCCCGGTTCGGCACGGCGGACGGCGGCGCGCAGCCGGGCCAGCAGCTCGTCCATCCCGAAGGGCTTGGTGACGTAGTCGTCGGCGCCCGCGTCGAGGGCCTCGACCTTCTCGTCGGAGCTGTGGCGGGCGGAGAGCACCAGGATGGGCACCCGGGTCCAGCCGCGCAGCCCCTTGATCACCTCGACCCCGTCCATGTCGGGCAGGCCGAGGTCGAGGACGACCACGTCGGGGTGACGGGCCGCGGCGAGCTCCAGGGCCTGCGCCCCGTCCGCGGCGGCGTCGACCTCGTACTTGCGCGCCTTGAGGTTGATCACGAGGGCTCGGACGATCTGCGGCTCGTCGTCCACCACGAGCACCCGGGTCATTGAGGTCCTGCCTTCTGTCGTACGGCTGTCGGAGGGAGCGGAACGTCTTCGGGGGCCGGGGCGGGGCCCGGGGCGGCGGGCCCGGCCGGGGCGGTCCTGACCGCGCGCAGGGTGAGCACCATCGTCAGCCCCCCGCCGGGGGTGTCCTCGGCAGCGAGGGTGCCGTCCATGGCCTCGGCGAAGCCCCGGGCGACCGCGAGGCCGAGGCCGACCCCGGCGCCGCGCGGGGCGTCCCCGTGGCGCTGGAAGGGGGCGAATATCGTGTCCTTGGCCTCGTCGGGGACGCCGGGCCCGCGGTCCACCACGCGCACCTCGACCCGGTCACCGAGGAAACTCGCGGCGACGGTCACCGGTTCCCCGCCCGGGCTGTACTTGACGGCGTTCTCGACGACGTTGGCCACGGCCCGCTCCAGCAGCCCCGGGTCCACCGCGACCATCGGCAGCCACTCCGGCACGTCGAGCACGACGCTGCCCTCCGGTACGCCGCCCAGCGCCATCGGGACCACCTCGTCGAGGTCGATCTCCCGGATCAGCGGGGTGACCGTGCCGGTCTGCAGCCGGGACATGTCGAGCAGGTTGCCCACCAGGTGGTCGAGCCGGTCGGCGCCCTCCTCGATGCCCGCCAGCAGCTCGGCCCGGTCCTCCTCGGACCACTCCACGTCATCGGAGCGCAGCGAGCTGACGGAGGCCTTGATCGAGGCGAGCGGGGTGCGGAGGTCGTGGCTGACGGCGGCGAGCAGGGCGGTGCGGATCCGGTTGCCCTCGGCCATCCGGCGGGCGCCCTCGGCCTCGCCGACCAGGCGCTGGCGGTCCAGTACGACGGCGGCCTGCGCGGCGAAGGCGCCCAGTACCCGGCGGTCCTCGGCGGGCAGCACCCGCCCGCTCAGGGCCAGCGCCATGTGGTCCCCGATGGGCATGTCCACATCGGCGTCCTCGGGCCGGGCCACCGGGTCCGGGCCGACGCTGCCCGCCGGGACCCAGGGCTCGACGTCGCTCTCGCGTTCCAGCAGGGCCACGGACTCCATGGCGAAGGTCTCCCGGACCCGCTCCAGCAGGGCGTCGAGGGTGGTCTCGCCGCGCAGGACGCTGCCCGCCAGGAAGGAGAGGATCTCGGATTCGGCGCGCAGCCGGGCCGCCTGGTGGGTGCGCCGGGCAGCGAGGTCGACCACGGAGGCGACCGAGACGGCCACCCCGAAGAAGACCGCGATGGCCACGATGTTCTTGGGGTCGGAGATGGTGAACCGGTGCACCGGTGGGGCGAAGTAGTAGTTGAGCAGCAGGGACCCGAGGGCTGCCGAGGCGAGCGCCGGATAGAGCCCGCCGAGCAGGGCGGAGCCGACCGTGAGCGACAGGAAGAGCAGCATCTCGTTGGCGATGCCCGGGTCGGTGTCGATGTGCGTGAGCACCAGGGCGAGCAGCCCGGGCAGCAGCACGCCGACCGTCCAGCCGGCCACGATCCGGTTGCGGCCCAGCCGGGCCGCGGAGCGCACGACGGGCAGCCCGCGCCCCCGGGCAACCGCCTCGTGGGTGACGATGTGGACGTCGAGGTCGGGCCCGGAGTCGCGGGCGACGGTGGCGCCCACCCCGGGTCCGAAGACGTACTGCCAGGCCTTGCGGCGGCTGGAGCCGAGGACGATCTGGGTGGCGTTGACCCCCTTGGCGAATTCCAGCAGGGCGTCGGGGACGTTGTCGCCGATCACATGGTGAAACGTTCCGCCAAGGTCCTCGACCAGGGTCCGCTGGACCGCCAGCTCCTTGGGCGAGGCCGCCGTCAGCCCGTCGCTGCGGGCGATGTAGACGGCCAGGATCTCGCTGCCGGAGCCCTTGGCCGCGATCCGGGCCGCGCGGCGGATGAGCGTGCGCCCCTCCGCGCCGCCGGTCAGGCCGACGACGATCCGCTCGCGGGCCTGCCAGGTGGAGCGGATGTTGTGCTCGCCGCGGTACTGCTGGAGGTATTCGTCGGCCCGGTCGGCCACCCACAGCAGCGCCAGCTCGCGCAGCGCGGTGAGGTTGCCGGGGCGGAAGTAGTTGGACAGCGCCGCGTCGACCTTGTCGGGCTGGTAGACGTTGCCGTGCGCCATCCGGCGCCGCAGCGCCTGCGGCGACATGTCGACCAGCTCGATCTGGTCGGCCCGCCGGACCACCTCGTCGGGGACGGTCTCCCGCTGGCGGACCCCGGTGATCGCCTCGACCACGTCACCGAGGGACTCCAGGTGCTGGATGTTCACCGTGGAGATGACGTCGATGCCCGCCTTCAGCAGCTCCTCGATGTCCTGCCAGCGCTTGGCGTTGCGCGAGCCCGGCACGTTGGTGTGCGCCAGCTCGTCCACGAGCGCGATGGTGGGCTTGCGGGCGAGCAGCCCGTCCACGTCCATCTCGGTGAAAACGGCGTCGCGGTACGTCACCTCGCGGCGCGGCGTCTGCTCCAGGCCGTGCAGCATCACCTCGGTGCGCGGGCGCCCGTGGTGCTCGACGAAGCCCACGACGCAGTCGGTGCCGCGCTCCACCCGCCGGTGGCCCTCGGACAGCATCGCGTAGGTCTTGCCCACACCGGGAGCCGCGCCGAGGTAGATCCGTAGTTTGCCGCGTCCCATGTGCCCATTCTCGGGGACGCGTCGGCTCCGTACGCGCGGATGACCACCCGTACGGACATCCCTGACGCTTCCCTGACGCGCTCCCGTCACCCGGACACGGCCGTGGGCCGCACCCCCTGGGGGATGCGGCCCACGGCCGAAAACGCGTCGTACGGGTGCTCAGCGGACCTCGGTGATCTCCGGACCGCGCTCCAGCTGACCCATGCCGCCGGAGAAGCGCGAACCTTCCTGCTCCTCCGTCTGCACGCCGTCCGGCACCATCTGGGCGTCGTTCGGCAGCTTCAGGACGATCGGGTCGCGCGGGGCCATCGGACCCTCGCCGCGCACCACGACGGTGTCCCGGAAGATCTGCTCCAGCACGCCGGCGGCCTCGGGACGCACCGCGCCCTGGCCGGAGATGACACCGCGCAGGAACCAGCGCGGGCCGTCGACACCCACGAAGCGGACCAGCTGGGCGCCGGTCTGGCCGTCGGGCAGCGGAACCGGGACCTGCGCGCGCAGCTCCCAGCCCAGCGGACCCTGGACCTCTTCGATGATGCCGCCCTGCTGGGTGATGCCCGCGCCGATCTCCTCGCGGACCTCGCCCCAGATGCCTTCCTTCTTGGGCGCGGCGAAGGCCTGCAGCTGCACCGCGCTGTCGTGCAGCACGACGGTCGCGGCGACGATCGCGTCCCCGGCGACCTCGACGCGCAGCTCCATGCCCTCGACACCGGGTACCAGGATGCCGCCGAGGTCGACCCGGCCCTCGGCCGGGGCCATGACCTCGGAGTCGTCCCAGGGGCCGTCCGGACGCGGGGCCGGCGGCAGGTTCAGCCTGCGCGGCGCGTCCGCGGCGGAGTCGTCGGCGACGTCCTGGCCCTCGGCCTCGATGCCGTCGACCTGCTCGGCCGCGCTGCCGTCATTGACGGAGTCGTTCTTCTTGCGACGTCCGAACACGTCACTGTCCTTCCCGGTCGGTTACGACCGAAGCGTAGCCATTCCCACCCTGCTGACCAGCGTCGGTTCCGGCCACGGCCGCATGACCACCGGTGGAGCCGAAACCCCCCTCGGCCCGCGCCGAGCCGGGAAGTTCCGCCACCTCGTGGAAGCGCACCCTCTCGACCCGCTGGACAACCAGCTGGGCAATGCGGTCGAAACGCTCGAACCGCACGCTCTCGCGCGGGTCGAGATTGACCACGATCACCTTGATTTCCCCACGGTACCCGGCATCCACCGTCCCCGGGGCATTCACGAGCGCGAGCCCGCAGCGTGCGGCCAGTCCGGAGCGCGGGTGCACGAAGGCGGCGTAGCCGTCGGGCAACGCGATCGACACCCCGGTGGGCAGCACGGCCCGCTCGCCGGGAGCCAGTTCCGCGGCCTGCGTGGTGACCAGGTCGCATCCGGCGTCGCCGGGGTGACCGTAGGCGGGCAGGGGTACCTCGGGGTCGACGCGGCGGATCAGTACGTCGACGGATGCGTGGGCGTTCTGGGACATCAGGGGTTCACCTCGAAGGCGCGAGTGCGCTTGACCTGGTCCGGGTCGGCCATCGCCGCCCGGATCTCCTCGGGCCGTCCGTTGTCGATGAAGTGGTCGACCTTGACCTCGATGAACAGGGCCTCGGCGCGGACCGCCACCGGGCCCTGCGGGCCGCCTATCCGGCCGACCGCCGTGGAGTAGATCTTCCGTCCGGCGACGGCGGTGACCTCGGCCTCGAGGTACAGCACGGTGTCGACGGGCACGGGCCGCACGAAGTCGGTCTCCAGCCGACCGGTCACCGCGATGAGGCGCAGCAGCCAGTTCAGGGAGCCGAGGGTCTCGTCGAGCGCCGTGGCGAGCACACCGCCGTGGGCCAGGCCCGGGGCGCCCTGGTGGGCGGGCTTGACGGTGAACTCGGCGGTGACCCGCACGCCCTCGCCGGCCCTGGCCTCCAGGTGGAGCCCGTGCGGCTGGCCCCCGCCGCAGCCGAAACAGTGCTCGTAGTGCGCGCCGAGGAGTTCGCCGGGTGCCGGGGCATCGGGGTGCCGCACCGGCGCCGTGGCATCGGCGGGAGGCGTCAACGCTGTGTTTCGTCCACTCACAGGCGCAGACCTTACCCGCGCCGCCGGGCGCGGGTCGCCCCGTGCCAAGCTTGGAGCCATGCAGCTCTCCCCCGCGCACCACGACGAACGACTGACCGCCCCCCGCACCTGGTGGGGCATCTCCGTACTGCTGGGTCTGTCGTGCGCGCTGATGCTGCTGCCCCTGGGCACCCTGCCGCTGCTGGCCGGGCTGGTCGGCGGGACGGCCCTCGCGGGGCTGGCGGTGAGTGCGTACGGGTCCGCCCGCGTCCGGGTCGTGAACGGCGCCCTGAGCATCGGGGACGCGCGGATCCCGGTGTCGGCGCTGGGCGAGCCGGAGGTGCTGGACGCCGAGGAGGCGCGCGCCTGGCGGACGTACAAGGCGGACACCCGCGCCTTCATGCTGATGCGCAGCTACGTGCCGACGGCGGTCCGGGTCGAGGTCACCGACCCGACGGACCCGACGCCGTACGTGTACGTCTCGACGCGGGAGCCCGAGGCCCTGGCGGCGGCGCTGCGCGCGGCGCGTGCGTGAACCGACCGCCTGGACGGGACCGCGCGAACCGGACCGAGTAGACCGGACCGCGCAAACAGGACCGACCGAGTAGACCGGACCGCGTAGATCCACCCCCGTAAAACAGCCCCAAGCGCCCCGCCCGTCACAGGGGCCTCAGTCGTGCGCCTGCGTTCCGGGACCCTCGAGGGCGGCCCTGGTGGCCTCGGGAAGGGCCTGGAGGGGCTGCTCCAGGGGCGGCAGCTGCTTGAGCGCGCTCCAGGGCACGGCCCGGGCCCGCAGGTCGCTGCGGACCTTCTCGGCGAGTTTGCGGGTGTCGCGGCGGTTCATCACCGCGCCGACGGCCGCGCCGACCATGAACGGCATCAGGTTCGGCAGGTTGCGCACCATGCGCTTCATGATCTGCTGGCGCAGCTCGCGCTTCATCTGGCCGCCCAGGGCGGCGTTGAGCGTGGTGGGCCGGGAGAGGTCCACGCCCCGCTCCTCCGTCCACGCCGTGAGGTAGCCGAGGCTGCGCTCCTTGAGCGTGCCGGGCGGCCGCAGGCCGTAGACCTCGTGCAGCTCGGCGATCAGTTTGAGCTCGATCGCCGCGACGCCGGTGATCTCCGCGGCCAGTTCCGCCGGCATGGCGGGCGGCACGGGCAGCATCGCCGCCGCACCGATCCCCGCGCCGACGGTCGAGCTGGCGTTGGCGGCACCCGCGATCAGCTTGTCGGCAAGCTGATCGGGACCGAGGCCCGGGAACTGCGCGCGCAGGGTCGCGAGGTCCCGTACCGGAACGCGCGGGGCGTTCTCGATGATCCGGTCGGTGACGAAGAGGGCCGCGGCCCTGACTCCCTCACCGCCCTTGCGCACCCCGCTCTTGACGGCGTGCAGCCGACGAGCCGCAGCGGCTCGCCGAGGCTCCTCGGCAGCCTCCGCGACCGAGGGCCGGGGCCCTGCGGCCCCGGAGGGCAAGGCGGGCACGCCGGGTGCTTCGGGGCCCGTTGCCGGGTCCGTGGCGCCCTCGTGCGTTTCCACCGGATCATCATGCTGTTTTCGCAGGCGCAGCCTGCGAAAAGGCGTCGAGCCCGTCACGGCCGACGCTCCTAGTCGCAGTCGCGACAGATCGGCTGGCCGTTCTTCTCCCGGGCCAGCTGGCTGCGGTGGTGAACCAGGAAGCAGTTCGTGCAGGTGAACTCATCGGCCTGCTTGGGCAGGACCCGGACGGCCAGCTCCTCGTTGGAGAGGTCCGCACCGGGAAGCTCCATGCCCTCCGCCGCGTCGAAGTCGTCGACATCGACGGTCGAGGACGACTTCTCGTTACGACGAGCCTTCAGCTCTTCAATGCTGTCGTTGTCGACATCGTCGTCTGTCTTGCGTGGGGTGTCGTAGTCCGTTGCCATTTTTCGCTCTCCCCCTCTGGGATTTAGCGGTGTCTCAGCGCACGTAACGCGCGAGAGGCCGGACTTGTGCCCGACCTGAGGCGGAGATTTTGCCTCACATCAAGGTCTGTTACTCAATCGACACCCAGCCGCTCGCCTTACGCGGCGTTCAGCTGGGATGACGACCGGGACCGTACACGGTCCGGGGGTCGCCTTGCACGAGCGCCACCTCGTGTATTTCCCGCCATGCGGGGGGCCGGAAACCCGGACTTCCCGGGCTTTCCGGCCGCCCCAGGGGTCACTGAACGTACATGACCCCCCACTCGACACTGTGATCGATCACACAGAATCCACCCCCCTGGCCGCCCTCGCATTCAGCCAAGAGCGAACAGAGGTCGGGAGTTTCAGATGGGCAGAGTGACACGCATCACGAGGCCACCGCCCTCCCGGGGCTCGGCGTGGATCCGCCCGCCGTGCGCCCGGGCGACCGAGCGCGCGATGGAGAGACCGAGCCCGACGCCCTTGTCGCTGCCCGTGCGCTCCGTGCGCAGCCGCCGGAACGGCTCGAAGAGATTGTCGATCTCGTACGCGGGAACCACGGGACCCGTGTTCGATACCAGGAGCACCGCCAGACCGTGCTGCACCTCGGTGGTGACCTCGACCCAGCCGTTCTCCGGCACGTTGTACCGCACGGCGTTCTGCACCAGGTTGAGCGCGATCCGCTCCAGGAGCACGCCGTTGCCCTGTACGACCGCCAGGGCGCGCTCGCCGCGGATCTCCACCCCCTTCGCCGCCGCCTCGACGCGCGCCTGGTCCAGGGCCCGGGAAGCGACCTCCGCGAGGTCCACCGGCTTGCGCTCGATGATCTGGTTGTCGCTGCGGGCGAGCAGCAGCAGGCCCTCGACGAGCTGCTCGCTGCGCTCGTTGGTGGCCAGCAGGGTCTTGCCGAGCTGCTGGAGCTCCACCGGCGCCCCAGGATCGGAGAGGTGCACCTCCAGCAGGGTCCGGTTGATGGCGAGCGGTGTTCTCAACTCGTGCGAGGCGTTGGCGACGAACCGCTGCTGCGCGGTGAACGCCCGCTCCAGCCGGTCGAGCATCTCGTCGAAGGTGTCGGCCAGCTCCTTGAGCTCGTCGTCGGGCCCGTCGAGCTCGATCCGCCGGGTCAGGTCCGAGCCGACCACGCGCCGCGCGGTCCGGGTGATCTTGCCGAGGGGCGACAGCACCCGGCCGGCCATCGCGTAGCCGAAGGCGAACGCGATGATGCTGAGGCCCAGCAGGGCCATCAGCGAACGGCTGAGCAGGTCGTCCAGCGCGTGCTTGCGCTGGACGTTGACGCACTCGGTGATCACCTGGTTGAAGCGGTCGAGCGACTGCTCGATCGACTGCACGCCCGGGCAGGTGCTGCTGGAGACCTCGACCTTGGTGCCGCCCACGATCTTGAACGGCAGGCCGTTGCCCTCCCGCAGGGCCTGGGCGGCCAGCAGGTAGATGATCGACAGCAGCAGGATCCCGGCGATCAGGAACATGCCGCCGTAGAGCAGCGTGAGACGTATGCGGATCGTCGGCCTGAGCCAAGGGAAAGGACCCTCGGGCTGGCCGGGGTCCCAGGTCGGTTTCGGTGGCGCCGCGGGTGGCGCCGGAGAGGCTGCCATCCGCGTCAGATCCGGTATCCGGAGCCCGGCACGGTCACGATGACCGGGGGCTCTCCGAGCTTGCGCCGCAGCGTCATGACGGTCACCCGGACGACGTTGGTGAAGGGATCGGTGTTCTCGTCCCAGGCCTTCTCCAGCAGCTGTTCCGCGGAGACGACCGTGCCCTCGCTGCGCATGAGGACCTCCAGCACCGCGAACTCCTTCGGCGCCAGCTGCACCTCCTTGCCGTCCCGGAACACCTCGCGCCGGTTCGGGTCCAGCTTGATCCCGGCCCGCTCCAGCACGGGCGGCAGCGCGACGGTCGTACGCCGCCCCAGCGCGCGCACCCGGGCGGTCAGCTCGGTGAACGCGAACGGCTTGGGCAGGTAGTCGTCGGCGCCCAGTTCCAGGCCCTCGACGCGGTCGCTGACATCACCGGAGGCGGTCAGCATCAGCACCCGGGTGGGCATGCCCAGCTCGACGATCTTGCGGCAGACGTCGTCGCCGTGCACGAGCGGGAGGTCCCGGTCCAGCACCACCACGTCGTAGTCGTTCACACCGACGCGCTCCAGGGCGGCCGCGCCGTCGTACACGACGTCCACCGCCATGGCCTCGCGGCGCAGTCCGGTGGCCACCGCATCGGCGAGCAGCTGCTCGTCCTCGACGACGAGTACGCGCACGTCGTTTCCTTCCTCCGAGCCCTTGAGGGCACACGTGTATTGCGTCGTCCATCCTGCCCCTTTCAGCCGTAAACCGGCTGTAAGGCGCCCCTGAGGCGCCCCTGAGGGGCCCCACCGGGGGGCGGCGGGTTATTCCTCGGCCTCGCGAGGTTTCTGCGCCCAGGGTGCCGGGGAGGACGTCAGAACACCCCGATCACTCCTTGCCAGTGGCGCGCCTCGTGCTCGCCGCCGCCGACCCACGAAGAGGGGGCGCATCATGGACGCATTCACCGCGGGTCTCCTGCAGCGCATCAGGAGCACGCAGACCGACCTCATGCGGGCTCGCGAGGCCGGTGACGACTTCCTCGCGGACGTCGAACAGGCGGAGCTGGAAGACCTCCAGCGCCTCGCCGCCGAACACGGCGTGCAGGTGCAGGTGCAGGTCCCGGCCTCCGCCGCCTGACCGACCGACCCACCGGCCCTGGGCTCCGGCCCGGCCCCGACCCTCACCCTCCGTCCGACCCGTCCGGCTCCGGCGCGCTCCGCGCCGGAGCCGGACGGCGTTCGGGCCCCCGCACACCACGGGTTCACACCGCGGGCGCGTGCCCGGCGCGGGCCGTCAGTCGTGCCACGCCCCCGCCTCCTCGAGCAGCGGCTGGAGCGAGGCGAACACGGCCGGAGATCCGGCGAGCGCCAGTTCCCCGGACGCCGCCTCCCCCGGCCGGCCACCCGTCAGGGCACCCGCCTCGCGGGCGATCAGGTCCCCGGCCGCCAGGTCCCAGGGGTTCAGCCCGCGCTCGTAGTAGGCGTCCAGCCGCCCCGCCGCGACGTCGCACAGGTCCAGCGCGGCCGATCCGCCGCGGCGGATGTCCCGTACCAGCGGAACGATCTTCCGGGCCACCTCCGCCTGGTGCGCGCGCCGCGTCTGTACGTACGCGAAACCGGTCGCGACCAGCGCCTGGTCCAGGGGCGCGGGCGCCCGGCAGGACAGCCGGGCGCCGCCCATCCAGGCCCCGCCGCCGCGCACCGCGTGGCAGGTCTCGCCGCGCATCGGGGCCGCGACCACGCCCACGACCGTCTCGCCCCGGTATTCGGCGGCGATCGAGACCCCCCAGCTGGGCAGGCCGTAGAGGTAGTTCACGGTCCCGTCCAGCGGGTCCACGACCCAGCGGACCCCGCTGGTGCCGGGCGTGTCCGCGCCCTCCTCGCCGAGGATCCCGTCCGCGGGCCGGCGCTCCGCCAGGAGTCCGGCGATCAGCTTCTCCGCGGCGATGTCCATCTCGGTGACCACGTCGATGGGGCTGCTCTTGGTCGCCGCCACCGCCAGGTCGGCCGGGCGGCCGTCCTTGAGCAGCTCACCGGCGCGCCGGGCGGCCTCCAGGGCCACCTCCAGCAGTTCGGCGAGCAGTTCGTCGCTCACGGGCGGCACGGGCGTCACAGGGGTCACGGGCGTCACAGCGGTCTCCTCACGCGTCCGCGAACGGACTGTCGGCGCCCGCGGCCGCGGGCCGGGGCGCGCGCGCCGGGCAGCAGCCCACCGCGCACAGGTCGTGGCTCGGCCCGAGCAGCCCGAGCGCGCAGCGCTCCACCGGCTCGCCGCGCTCGGCGGCCGCCCGCTCCAGCACCAGCTCGCGCACGGCGGCCGCGAACCGCGGGTCGGCGCCGACGGTCGCCGAACGGGCCACCGGGAGCCCGAGCTCCGCCGCCTTCGCGGTCGCCTCCGTATCGAGGTCGTACAGGACCTCCATGTGGTCGGAGACGAAGCCGATGGGCACCATCACCGCCGCGGCGGCCCCGGCCTCGTGGAGGGCCTCCAGGTGGTCGCAGATGTCCGGTTCCAGCCAGGGCGTCTGCGGGGCGCCGCTGCGGGACTGGTAGACGAGCTTCCAGGGCCGCGGGGCCCCCGTCGCCGCCCGCACCGCGTCCGCGATCACGCGGGCGACGTCCAGGTGCTGCTTGACGTACGCGCCCCCCTCGCCGTGCTCCGTGTGGTCCTCGGCCGGGCCCGAGGAATCGGCCGCGGCGTCCGGGATGGAGTGGGTGGTGAAGGCGAGGTGGGCGCCCGCGCGGGACTCCGGCGGCAGCGACTCCAGCGCGGCGAGCACCCCGTCGATCATGGGCTGCACGAAGCCGGGGTGGTTGAAGTAGTGCCGCAGCTTGTCCACCCGGGGCCGCTCCAGGCCCTCCGCTTCGACCTTGGCGAGCGCGTCGGCGAGGTTCTCGCGGTACTGCCGGCACCCGGAGTACGAGGCGTAGGCGCTGGTCGCGAGGACGGCGACGCGGCGGCGCCCGTCGGCGGCGATCTCGCGCATGACGTCGTCCAGGTACGGCGCCCAGTTCCGGTTGCCCCAGTAGACCGGCAGGTCCAGCCCGTGCTCGGCGAAGTCCTCGCGCAGCGCGGCGAGCAGCTCGCGGTTCTGCCCGTTGATCGGACTGACCCCGCCGAAGCCGAAGTAGTGCTTGCCGACCTCCTTGAGCCGCTCGCGCGGGATGCCGCGCCCGCGCGTGACGTTCTCCAGGAAGGGCACCACGTCGTCCGGGCCCTCCGGGCCGCCGAAGGACAGCAGCAGCAGGGCGTCGTAAGGGGCGGCGGGTCCGGCGGCTCCGGTCTCGGGACCGGTGGCGCGGGCAGCGGCGGGGTGCTGGTCTGACATGCCTCGAATCCTGCCACCCGCCCGCGGCGCCCGGGAAACGGCCTCGCCCGTCAACCCGGACCCGGCACGCAGGTAAGGTCAGCCTAAGTTGCCGCTGGTGACTCCCCCTGCGGGCACCGCACCGCGGTCGTAACCTGTACGGGCCACCGACGTCCCCACGGAGGGCACCTTGCCCAGTCCCTACCGCGCGATCTTCGCCGCTCCCGGCAGCAAGATGTTCAGCGCCGCCGGCTTCATAGGCAGGATGCCGCTGTCGATGGTCGGCGTCGGCATCCTCACGATGATCTCCGAGATCACCGGGCGGTACGGGCTCGCCAGCGCGCTCACCGGCTCCCTCGCCCTCTCCGCCGCCGCGGTCGGGCCCCAGGTCTCCAAGCTGGTCGACCGCTACGGCCAGCGGCGCGTGCTGCGCCCCGCCACCCTCTTCGCGGTCGTCGCGGTGACCGGACTGCTGCTGGCCGCGGCGAACGGCTGGCCGGACTGGACCCTCTTCGTCTTCGCCGTCCTCGCGGGCTGCGTCCCGAGCGTGGGCTCGATGATCCGCGCGCGCTGGACGGCGATCTACCGGGACACCCCGAGCCTGCACACCGCGTACTCCTTCGAGTCCGTGGTCGACGAGATCTGCTTCATCTTCGGCCCGATCATCGCCATCGGGCTGTCCACCACCTGGTTCCCCGAGGCGGGCCCGCTGATCGCCGCGGTCTGCCTGCTGGTGGGCGTGTGGTGGCTGACGGCGCAGCGGGCCACCGAGCCCGAACCGCACCCGCACGACGAGCACACCGACCGGACCTCGGCCCTGCGCTCCCCCGGACTCCAGGTCCTGATGGGCACCTTCGTCGCCACGGGGGCCATCTTCGGCTCGATCGACGTGGCCACCCTGGCCTTCGCGGACGAGCGGGGCCACAAGCCGCTCGCGAGCGTGATCCTGGCCGTCTGGGCCCTCGGTTCCTGCCTCGCCGGGATCGCCTTCGGCCTGCTGCACCTCAAGGGCATGGCCGAACGCAGGTGGGTACTGGGCATATGTGCGATGGCCGTGAGTATGATCCCCCTCCTACTGGCCGGGAACCTTCCGTTTCTGGCCGTGGCGCTCTTCGTCTCGGGCCTCGCCATCGCTCCCACGATGATCACCACGATGGCCCTGATCGAGGCGCACGTACCGCGCGCGAAGCTGACCGAGGGCATGACCTGGATCAGCACCGGCCTCGCGGTCGGTGTCGCGGTCGGCTCTTCCGTGGCCGGCTGGGTCATCGACGCCTCCGGCGCGCGCAGCGGGTACGTCGTCTCCATCGCGGCGGGGGCCGCCGCGGCGGCGGTGGCGTTCGCGGGTTACCGCCGGCTGACGAGGCCGGCGCAAGGGGAGGAGCCCTCTAGCGATGGCGACGACGGGGACAGCGAGCAAGAGCGGACCGGGCGGCGGCACGGCACCGGCCACAGCGTGGCGTAACTGGGCGGGCAACGTCTCCGCGACACCCGCCCGTGTCGTGACCCCGGCCTCGGTCGGGGAGCTTCAGGAGGTGGTCCGCCGGGCCGCCTCGGACGGCCTGCGGGTGAAGGCGGTCGGCACCGGCCACTCCTTCACCTCCGCGGCCGCCACCGACGGCGTCCTGGTCCGCCCGCAGGCCCTGGCCGGGATCCGGGGGATCGACCGGGCCGCCGGGACGGTCACGGTGGAGGCGGGCACGGTCCTGAAGGACCTCAACGTCGCCCTGGCCCGGGAGGGCCTCTCGCTCACCAACATGGGCGACATCATGGAGCAGACGGTCTCCGGCGCCACGAGCACCGGCACCCACGGCACCGGCCGGGACTCCGCCTCCCTCTCCGCGCAGATCCGCGCGCTGGAGCTGGTCACGGCCGACGGACGGCTGCTGACCTGCTCGGAGGAGGGAGACGACGAGGAACGCGCCGTCTTCGCGGCCGCCCGGCTCGGCATCGGCGCCCTGGGTGTCGTCACCGCGATCACCTTCGCCGTCGAGCCGCTGTTCTTCCTGACCGCCCGTGAGGAGCCCATGGCCTTCGACCGGGTGACCGCCGAGTTCGACCAGCATGTGGCGGAGAACGAGCACTTCGAGTTCTACTGGTTCCCGCACACCGGCAACTGCAACACCAAGCGCAACAACCGCAGCCAGGGCCCCGCCGCCCCGCCCGGCGCGGTCAGCGCCTGGGTCGAGGACGAGCTGCTCTCCAACGGGATCTTCCAGGCCGTCAACTCCCTCGGCCGCGCCGTCCCGGCCGCCATCCCCGGCATCGCCCGGATCGCCAGCCGCGCCCTCTCGGCGCGCACCTACACCGACATCCCGTACAAGGTCTACACGAGCCCGCGCCGGGTGCGTTTCGTCGAGATGGAATACGCCCTTCCGCGCGAGCGGGCCGTCGAGGCGCTGCGGGAGCTCAAGGCGATGGTCGACCGCTCCAGCCTGCGGATCAGCTTCCCGGTGGAGGTGCGCACGGCCCCGGCGGACGACATCACCCTGTCGACGGCCTCGGGTCGCGACACCGCCTACATCGCGGTGCACATGTACAAGGGCACGCCCTACCACGCGTACTTCACCGCCGCCGAGCAGATCTTCACGGCGCACGGCGGCCGTCCGCACTGGGGCAAGGTGCACACCCGGGACGCCGAGTACTTCGCCCGGGCCTACCCGCGCTTCGGTGAGTTCACCGCGCTGCGGGACCGGCTGGACCCGGAGCGGGTGTTCGCGAACGACTACCTGCGGCGCGTACTGGGCGACTGACCCCGGGTCAGGAGGGGCCGCCGCTCTCCCCGCCGCCGGTCGCCGGGGACGGCTTCTCCGGGGGCGGCGTGGGCCGCGGGGGCGTCGGCGTCGGGTCCGCGGACCGCGAGGGGGCGGGGCTCGGCGTCGGCCCGGTGGAGCGCGAGGGGCTCGGGGCGGGGCTCGGGTCCTGCCCGCCGCGGGACCGCGACGGGCTCGGGGAACTCCCGGCCCCGGGTTCCTCGCCGTGCTCCCGCTCACCGCCGGCGCCGGGGCTCGGCCGGCCGTCGGGGCCGGCGGGCGGGTCCTGCTTCCCGCCGCCGCTCCCGGAGCCGCCGGTGACCGCGGTGTACAGGGGGCGGTCGCCCACCGACCCGCCGGAGAGCGCCTCGTAGGCCGCGATGCCGCCCAGCGAGACGGCGAAGGCGGTCCCGGCCGCGACCGCCGTGCGCTTCCAGCCGCGGACCCGGGTGCCGTGCGTGGTGGCGCGGCCGAACTCCTCGCCGGGCGGCGGGCCGCCCGGTGCCGGGTCCGCGACCGGTACCTGCCGGGCGCGGGGGCGGGCCGTCTCGCGCAGCTGGTCGCCGGTCCGCCGGAAGAAGTGGCCGATGACCGGTCCGCCCGCCGTGGCGACCACGCTGACCACGCCCGCGCCCAGGATCGTCCCGTACACGCCGAGCTTCGACGCGAGGAGCGCGGCCGCGACGGTGGCCAGGGAGGACCCCGCGACCTGAGCCGCGCTCAGGTCCAGCTTCTTCTTCTCGGACTCCGGGACCTCCTGACCCCGGATCGGCTCCATCGTTTCGGCACCCCGCGTCGTCTTGTGACCCATCCCCATCCTCTGCGCGCCCGGACCCATCCGTTTCACTGCTTCCTGCAGTTACTGACCCGTGAGCGAAACGGATAGTTCCATTTCTGGTGATTCTGTGAAGCAAGACACCTGAAATCGGACGGAGGTCCAGGCACGGGCGGAAGGACGCCCTTTCAACTGCCCCCGCCCCGGACAAGTTCGGCGGCGCGCCGGTCCACCCGCATGGCCCGAATGGAGTACTGTGGCGAGCCCTGGGGCCGTCCTTCCTTACGGATGTCCGGACTCGGGAGAGGGGGCCGGCTGGTGCAGAATCGGCGCTCGAAACCGGCAATGCCGCGGAATCTCACGGATTCCTGATGCGCAGAGTGACTGTCCGGTCACTGTGTGTGGCCAACAGGTAACCGTGCCATAACGGCGATCAAGGGCGCATGCCCGACACGCCGGATGAACTCGGCAAGGTTGTGGCAGGCTGCACCCGGGCAGGCCACACTCGACTAGCGGAAGCAGCGACGCACGTGACGTCGGCAGGCACCACCCGGGAGGTCCCCATGCCCGAACTGCGTGTCGTGGCCGTCTCCAATGACGGCACACGACTGGTGCTCAAAGCTGCGGACAGCACGGAGTACACCCTTCCGATCGATGAGCGGCTGCGGGCAGCCGTGCGCAACGACCGCGCGCGCCTGAACCAGATCGAGATCGAGGTGGAGAGCCACCTCCGCCCCCGCGACATCCAAGCCCGGATACGAGCCGGTGCCTCCGCGGAGGAGGTCGCTCAACTCGCGGGCATCCCCGTCGACCGGGTACGCCGCTTCGAGGGCCCCGTGCTCGCGGAGCGCGCGTTCATGGCCGAGCGGGCCCGGAAGACCTCCGTGCGACGTCCCGGCGAGAACACCAACACCGGACCCCAGCTCGGCGAGGCCGTGCAAGAGCGGCTGACGCTGCGCGGGGCCGACAAGGAATCCGTCCAGTGGGACTCCTGGCGCCGTGACGACGGCACGTGGGAGGTCCTGCTGGTCTACCGGGTGGCGGCCGAACCGCACTCCGCGAGCTGGACCTACGATCCTCCGCGCCGCCTGGTCGTGGCCGTGGACGACGAGGCCCGCTCCCTGATCGGCGAGTCGGACGACCTGCCCGCGACGCCGGAGCCGAGCTTCCCGTTCGTGCCGAGGATCGCGCGGCTGCCGCGGGACCGGCCGCTGGACCGTGCCCTCGACCGGCAGTTGGAGCGGCCCGCGCCGCCTCCTCCGCCGGAGCCGGAGGAGGAGCGGGATTCGCTGACCAGCCTGCTGGAGGCGGTGCCGAGCTTCCGGGGCGACCTGGTCGTGCCGGAGCGGCCTTCGGCCGAGCCGGTGGAGCCGGACGAGCCGGTGGTGGAGCCGCCCGCGGCGACCGCCGCTTCGGCGGGGGCCGCGTACGCGGATGTCCTGATGCCGCGGACGGTGGCGGGGCACCGGGAGCGGCTGACGGGCACGACGGACCGTCAGGCGGAAGCCGACGGCGTCCGCCCCGGCCGCCGCGCCGCCGTCCCGAGCTGGGACGAAATCGTCTTCGGCACCCGCCGCAAGAAGCAGGAGTAGCTCCCCCGCCCGGGTGCCCCTGCCTCGGGGCGGGCTGAGGGCCCCGCTACGCACCCGTGGCGGGCCCTCAACCCCGAGGCAGGCGGAGGTGCCATCGCACCCCCGGCGGGGCGCGCAAGCTCCGGGCAGGCCGAGGCATTCCCGCGTCCAACCCGCCGCGCGCCTCCGGCGGGCCCTCAAACGCCGGGCAGGCTGAGGTGGCATCACGCACCCCTGGCGGGGGCCTCCATCGCCGGGCGCGCTGAGGTGTCGGCACGCCCCCGGCGGGGCGCGCAAGCTCCGGGCGGGCCGAGGCATTCCCGCGTCCAACCCGCCACGCGCCTCCGGCGGGCCCTCAAACGCCGGGCAGGCTGGGGTTGCCACCCGTGAAGGCGCCGCCACCCCAAGCCCCGCCGGCGATTGAGGCGCCGCCGGAGGCACCGCAAGCCGCGCCCACCCACCTCGGCAGCGACTGAGGCACAGCCGGAAGCGGACCGAGCCGCGCCACACCCAGCCCCGCCGGCGATTGAGGCGGCGCCGGAGGCAGGGCGGGCCGGGGTGGCCGGGGGTGGCCGGGGCGCGCCATGGCCAGTGCGGCCGGAGGTGGTGCGGACCGGGTTATTGGGGGGCGGGGCCCGTGGCTACCGGGCGGGTGGGGTCCGCGGACCACTCCGACCAGCTGCCGGCGTACAGGGCGGCCGGAACCCCGGCGATCTCCAGCGCCAGCACCTCGTGCGCCCCGGAAACCCCCGACCCGCAGTACACGCCCACCGCACCCCCCACCTCGGCCCCCAGCCCCGCGAAGCGCCCCCGCAGCACCTCCGCCGCCAGGAACCGCCCGTCCGCCCCGACGTTCTCCGAGGTCGGCGCGGACACCGCCCCGGGGATGTGCCCCCCGACCCGGTCGATCGGCTCCACGTCACCCCGGTACCGCTCCCCCGCCCGCGCGTCCAGGAGCACCCCGGCCCGCGCCAGCGCGGCCGCGCCGTCCGCGTCCAGCAGCCCCGGCCCGCCCTCCGCACCCGGGTTTGGCTTGAAATCACCCTCCACCGGCACCGACGGCTCGGCCGTCACCGCACCCCCGGCCGCCGTCCACGCGTCCAGGCCCCCGTCCAGAACCCGGACCTCCCCGTGACCCGTCCAGCGCAACAGCCACCACGCGCGGGCGGCCGCCCAGCCCTGGCCGCCGTCGTACACGACCACGGGCGTCCCGGCCGAGACCCCGGCCCGCCGCATGACCGCCCCGAAGGCCTCCGGGTCCGGCAGCGGGTGCCGGCCACCCGACCCCGCGGGACCTGCGAGTTCTTGATCGAGGTCGACGTACACCGCACCGGCCAGGTGCCCGGCCTCGTACGCGGCACGCAGGTCGGGACCGCCGAGCTGCCAGCGGACGTCCAGGAGTACCGGCGGCCGGTTTCCCGCCAGCTCGGCCATCAGTTCGGACACGGTGAGGATCGGGGACTTCGCGGGCTTCACAGTCATGCGGCCCATCTTCCTCCCCACCCGGTCGGCCCAGGTAACACGCCCGACATCGGCGGGCCGTAGTGATTCGGTCATCTCTGTCGCGGTACCCGGAAAAGCGGCCCGGTCGGGGCGCGCGAGGGCCCGCGGGGTGGAAACATCAGCCCCGACACGGGGCGCGGAACGACGGAGGAGACACCTGACATGACCGAGGCAGCGGGAGCAACGCGGCGCACTCCCGGCACACCGTGCTGGGTGAGCCTGATGGTGCACAGCCTCGGAAGCACCGAGGACTTCTACACCGATCTGTTCGGCTGGGAGTACGCCCCGGGCCCCGCGCAGCTCGGCCCGTACGTCCGGGCCCTGCTGGACGGCCACGAGGTGGCGGGCATGGGCGAGATGCCGCCGGACCGTCAGCTCCCGGTGGCCTGGACGACGTACCTCGCCACCGACGACGCCGACGCGACGGCGGAGGCCATCCGCGCCTGCGGCGGCACCGTCGCCGTCGGTCCGCTCGACGCGGGCGCCGCCGGCCGGGTCGCGATCTGCTCGGACCCGGCGGGCGCGATCTTCGGCATCTGGCAGGCCGAGGGCCACATGGGCACCCGGACGTCCGGAGGCACCGGCACCCCGGTGTGGAACGAGCTGATCACCCAGGACACCCTGACCGTCGGCAAGTTCTACGAGACGGTCTTCGGCCACGACTGCGAGACCGCGGACGCACCCGACCTCGACCACCTGACCCTGCACCTGGAAGGGCGCCCGGTCGCCTCGGTGCACGGCGTCGGCCGCGCGCTGCCGCGCGAGCGCGGCGCGCACTGGATGACCTTCTTCGAGGTCGCCGACCCCGACGCGGCCGTGCGGCGGGTCGTGGAGCTCGGCGGCCGGGTGATCGACGCGCCGTACGACGGCCCGCTCGGCCGGCTCGCGCTGGTCGCCGACCCGGAGGGCGCGGTGTTCACCCTCGTCCGGCAGAACCCGCCCGCGAGCTGACACCGGGTTCCGCCCGCCCCAGGGCCCCGCGCAGGGTGATCCCGTACCGCACCCGCAGGCGTCGCACCTCCCAGCCGGACAGGGCGGTCACCGACAGCGGCGGTCCGAGCAGGAAGAGGATCCGGACCGGGAGCGGGGCGTCGACGGGCGCGTTCTCGAAGACCTGTACGGCGGCCAGCGCCCACACCAGCACGGGCGATATCAGGGGCGGCAGCACCTCGTGGACGTCGGCGGTGCGGAAGGCGTGGTGCACGCAGAGCGCCGCCGACGCGAGGGTGAAGGGGAGGGAGAAGAGCCCCAGGATCCCGATCACCGGGGTGAGCAGCATGCCCATCGCGCCGGCCCCGAACACCGTGGTCGCCAGGCCCTGTTGGAGCACCGCGCCCCAGAACACGGCGGCGGTGGCGAGGAGCGCGCCCAGCGAGATCAGCGGTCCGCGCAGCCTGCGCCGGTAGAAGGCGGGGCCGGGCGGCCGGGCGCAGTACACGAAGGCGCCGATCATGAGCGGGGCGAGTACCAGCAACAGGCCCGCGCTGACGATCAGTTCGGCCAGCCGGTCCTCCAGCAGGCCCTGAGCCGACTCCCGGACCGGGTAGGAGTAGAGCAGCCAGAACGTGGCGAACAGCCCGATGAGCGAGCGGGCGATCTGGGCCCGTTCGATGGCGTGGTCCACGAGCCGGTCGGGCCGGGTCGGCCGGTGCAGGCGCCCCGCGAGGTGGACCGGCAGCAGCAGGAAGCCGACGCAGCCCCGCCGCCGCCCGCCGCCGGGCCCGTTCCCATTCCCCCGCCCGTATCCGTTCCCGGGCCCGTACCCGTTCCTCTGGCCGCCTCTGCCGCCGTTCCCGCCCGTGTACGCGCTCACGCGTCGCCCCGCCCCCCATGCCGTGATGATCACCGCATGATAGGGCGCCCCACGGACGGTCCCGGGCGCCGACTCTTCTGATCGCACGGCCATGTGACGCAGCGACAGCTCGATACACGGTGTATTAAATACATGCTGTATCGTTCCCGCGTGGCTCCATCCAAGACTGTTTCCGCCGATTCCGACCGGCCGCCCCGCCGGCGCGTCCACACCCGTGCGCGGCTGCTCGACGCCGCCGGTCGGGTGCTGGTCGAGCGCGGGTACGCGAAGACCACCATCGAGGACGTGTGCGCGGCGGCCGGGTACACCCGGGGCGCCTTCTACTCCAGTTTCGAGAGCAAGCAGGACCTGGTCCTCGCGCTGTTCGACCGCCACTCCGCCCACAGGCTGGACCAGTTGGAGAGCCTGCTGCACGAGCCGGCCCCGGGCTCGGCCCGCCGGATCGGGGAGCTGCTCCTGGCGGTGGACCCGGACGAGCGGGGCTGGATCCTGCTCTTCCTGGAGTTCCGGCTCGACGCGGCCCGCAGCCCGGAGCTCAGCGCGCGGCTCCACGAGCACGACAAGGCCGTCACCGGGGCCCTCGCGCTGCTGCTCGAGCACCACGGCACGAAGGACGGCGCGCAGAGCCTCGCCACCTTCCTGCTCGCCTCCCGCGAGGGCATCCTCGCCCGGACCGCCACGGGTGGACCCGGCAGCGACGAAGTGCTGGGCGCCGCCGTCGACGTACTCACCGATCTCCTGCCCGCCCTGCTGCCCTCGCTGAACCCGGCCCCCTGAGGACCTGGGCACCCGAACGCCCGAACGCCCGAACGAACCCGGCCCACCCCGGCCGCCCGGTCAACCGAAAGACGTCATGCACGCAACCCCCCAGTCGGACCCGCGGCGCTGGAAAGCGCTGTTATTCATAGGCATGGCCCAGTTGATGGTCGTGCTCGACACGACCATCGTGAACATCGCCCTGCCCTCCGCCCAGCACGACCTCGGCATCTCCGACGGCAACCGGCAATGGGTGATCACCGCCTACTCGCTGGCCTTCGGCAGCCTGCTGCTCTTCGGCGGCCGCATCTCCGACCTCACCGGCCGCAGACGCGCGTTCATCATCGGCCTGCTCGGCTTCGCGGGCGCGTCCGCGCTCGGCGGCCTCGCGGTCAACCCGGCGATGCTGCTCGGCGCCCGCGCCCTGCAGGGCGTGTTCGGCGCGCTGCTCGCCCCCGCCGCGCTCTCGCTGCTCGCGGTCACCTTCACCGAACCCCGGGAGCGGGCCAAGGCGTTCGGGATCTACGGCGCGATCTCCGGAGCCGGTGGCGCCGTCGGCCTGATCCTGGGCGGCGCGCTGACCGAGTACCTGAACTGGCGCTGGGCCCTGTTCGTGAACATTCCGTTCGCCGTCGCGGCCGCGTGCGGCGCCGTCGCCGTGGTGCGCGAGCCGGTGGGTGCCCGCAAGAGCGGCCGTCTGGACCTCCCCGGTCTCGTGCTCGCCACCCTCGGCCTGCTGTCGCTCGTGTACGGGTTCACCCGCGCGGAGGCCGACGGCTGGACCGCCCCCGCCACCGTCGCGCTGTTCGTCGCCTCGGCGGTCCTGCTCGGCGCGTTCGTGCTGGTCGAGAGCAGGGTCGCGGCCCCGCTGCTGCCGCTGCGGGTGGTGACCGAACGCAACCGGGGCGGGATCTACCTCTCCCTGGGACTGGCCGTCATCGGCATGTTCGGGCTCTTCCTGTTCCTGACCTACTACCTCCAGATCGTGAAGGGGTACACGCCGGTCCTCACCGGATTCGCCTTCCTGCCCATGATCATCGGCATGGTGATCGGGTCGACCCAGATCGGCAGCCGGCTGATGACCCGGCTGCCACCGCGGCTCCTGATGGGTCCTGGCTTCCTCACCTCGGCGCTCGGCATCGCGCTGCTCACGCAGATCACGGTCGACAGTTCCTACGCCGGTGTGATCCTGCCCGCGCAGGTGCTCCTCGGCCTGGGCATGGGCACGGCGTTCATGCCCGCGATGAGCCTGGCCACCCGCAGCGTGCGGCCGCAGGACGCCGGTGTGGCCTCGGCCATGGTCAGCACCTCCCAGCAGGTCGGCGGCTCCATCGGCACCGCCCTGCTGAACACCATCGCGGCCGGTGCCACCACCGACTGGCTGGCCGAGCACGCCCGTACGGCCGCGGACCGGGCCCGGCTCGCCAACGAGGCGGCCGTGCACGGCTACGCCACCGCGATCTGGTGGGCGGTCGGCATCCTCGTCATGGCCGCGGCCGTCGCCTTCACCCTCATCAACGCGGGGCGGCAGAACGGCGGTACGGGGACCGAGGGCGCGGGGTCCGCTGCCGGGTCCGATGTCGGGGCCGATGTCGGGGCCGGAGCCGGGACGACCGACGCCGTCCCGGTGGCGGCGCCCCACTGACCCACACGCGTGCGGAGCCGCCGGATGGTCCCCGGCGGCTCCGCACACACCACACCCCTCGTCCCCCTACTGGTTCGTGAGGACCGCCTTCATCACGGAACCGTCCGCGACGGCCGCGAGCGCGGGCCCGTGGTCGTGCAGCGGGTAGGACGACACCAGGCTCGCGAGGTCGAAGCGGGCCGTGAGGGCGGGCAGCAGCCGCACGTACTCGACGAGGTGCGCGCCGGTGAACGCCCAGGAGCCGACGACATCGAGCTGCCGGTACACGATCTGGTGCGGGTTGAGCAGGGTGTCGCCCGCGTCCGTGTACTGGCCGATGACCAGGTACGAGCCGCCGCGGCGGGCCATGGTCAGGCCCTGGGCGACGGCCGCGGGCACGCCCGCGCATTCGATGACGAGGTCGGCCCCGGCTCCCCCGGTCTCCGCGAGGACCCGCTCCAGGACCGTCTCGGCGCCGCCGGGCGCGGTGATGTCGAGGTGTACGTCGCCGATCCCGGCGGCGGCCGCGAGGGCCAGCCGGCTCTCGGGACCGCCCACGAGGATGACCTTGGCGGCGCCGGACAGCTGGGCGAACGCGGCGGCCGCGAGGCCCACCGGGCCGCTGCCCTGGACCACGACCGTCTCGCCGAGGCGCACCGGCCGCCGCTCGTGGAGGGCGTGCACGACGGTCGGCCCCGCACAGGCCAGGGACATGGCGGCGAGCGGGTCGATGCCGTCGTCCAGCTTCACGACGGTGGTACCGGCCTGCAGCACGATGAACTCGGCCCAGGCGCCCGAGAGTTCGGGGCCGCCCGTGGTCGAGCGGTTGACTCCGTAGGTGCGCCGGTTCTCGCACAGGGTCGGCTCGCGGTGCAGCCGGCACGGCACGCAGGAGCCGCAGGCGATCGAGGAGGCCCACATCACGGTGTCGCCGGCGCGCAGCGCGGCGCCGGTCGCATCGTGCGCGGGGGCGTCCGGGCCGAGCTCGTGGACGGTGCCGAGGCCCTCGTGGCCGAGGACCAGCGGGGTGGGGATCGTCAGGTGGCCCTGCTGGAGGTGGAGGTCGGTGCCGCATATGCCGCCGTGGCGGCAGGCGACGAGCATGCCCCCGGCCGGAGCGGCCGGGACCTCGTACTCCCGCAGCTCGAGCGGCTTGCCGAACTCCTCCAGGACCACAGCCTTCGCGCGCGTCATGCCGAGACTCCTTCGAGGGCGTCGAGGAAGGGGGCGTCGAGGACGCGCAGGGACTCGGTGTCCCGGCACACGACGTAGTCGGGGCGCGGTTCACCGGGCCAGCTCGGCAGGTTGGTGGTGTCGTTGTAGGTGGTGATGAGCAGGCGGCGCGGGAAGGGCGACATGTTGGGCGCCGAGCCGTGCACGATCTCGGGCGAGAAGAAGACGAGGGAGCCGGCCGGGCCCTTGGGGCTGACCATGCCGCGCTCGGCGACCAGCGTGGAGAGCTGGTCGGGGGTCAGCGCGATGTCGTCCGGGTCCAGGTGCTGGGCGGACTTGGCTTCGGCCGTGCGGCTGTCGCGCACCAGGCCGGAGCGGTGCGATCCGGGCAGGAAGATCACGGGGCCGTTGAACTCGTCGACGGCGTCGAGGAAGACGCCGACGTTGACCTGGAGCGGGGCGGGCAGCTGGTCGGCGATGCGCCAGGCGACGTAGTCCTGGTGCCAGGACCACTTCTCGCCGCCGAAGGCCGGCTTGGCGTTGATCTTGAACTGGTAGACGTACACGTCGTCCGTGAGCAGCTGGCGCACCGGTCCGAGCACGCGGGGGTCCCGGATCAGGCCGGCGTACTCGGGCTGGCGGTGGTGCGAGGCGTACACCGCGCGCACCTCGTCCCCGGACTCCTCCCTGATCACCTGCGGACCGCGGACCTCGCAGTCACGCTGGAAGGCGGCCCGCAGGCGGTCCATCTCCCGCTCGTCCAGCGCGGATTCCACGAGGAGGAATCCGTCCTCGTGGTACCGGGCGATTTGGTCTTCACTGAGTCGCATGATGTTCCTTCGTGTGACGGTGGGCGGCGGTGCGGTGGGGCGGGCCGGAGGCTCAGCCCATGAAGTTGCCGCCGTCGATGATCAGTTGCTGCCCCGTGACGTAGCGGCCCGCGCGGCCGACGAGGAACTCCAGCGCGTCGGCGATGTCCTCGACGGTGCCCAGGGAGCGCAGCGGGATCTGTCCGAGCACGTCGGCCCGCCGGGCGGGGTCCTCCAGGCCGTAGCGTTCGACCACTTCCGGAGTGTCGGTGAACCCGGGGATGAGCGAGTTGACCCGGATCGCGGGGGCGAGCTCCAGCGCCAGGCACCGGGTGAAGTGCAGCAGACCGGCCTTGCTGGCGCAGTAGTTGACCCCGTTGGCCCGCGGCCGGATGCCGGTGGTCGCGCCGACGTTGACGATGGTGCCGCGGCCCGCGGCCACCATCGCCGGGGCCAGGGCCCGGGTCAGGTGGAACGGTCCGGACAGGTTGGTCGCCAGGACCTGGTCCCAGTCCTCGTCGGTGAGTTCCAGGAAGGGCCGGTCCCGGTTGATACCGGCGTTGTTCACCAGCACCTCGGGCGCGCCGTGCTCGGCGAGCAGCCGCTCGGACACGGCCCGCACCTGGTCGGGGCGGGTCATGTCGACCTGGTGGGTCTCGATCCGGCCCCCGCCGAGCGCGGCCGCTTCCTTCGCGGCCGGGTGGTCGCCGCGGTAGAGGGCGGCCACCCGGTGGCCGAGGTGGGCCAGCCGCAGGCTGAGGGCGAGGCCGATGCCCCGGGTGCCGCCGCTGACCACGGCCAGGGGCCCGGTCGTCACGGATCCGGTCGTCGCGGATCCCGTCGTCACGGATCCGGTCATCACATCGGCCGATCGCCGGCGATGGCGGTCCGGTCCGCGACACGGCGCTCCGGGTGGTAGTCCGAGGTCGCGTAGTGCTGCACGGCCCGGTTGTCCCAGAAGGCGACGGACTTCTCCTCCCACCGGAAGCGCACCTGGTATTCGGGGTACTCCAGCTGGCGGAAGAGGTAGGCGAGCAGTTCCTCGCTCTCGTCGGCCGGCAGGCCCACGATGTGCGTGGTGAAGATCGACGTCAGGAACAGCGTCTTGCGCCCGGTCTTCGGGTGGGTGCGCACCAGCGGGTGCTCCATCGGCGGGTAGAGCGCCTGGAAGTGCGCCCGCTGCGCGTCGGTCATCAGCTCGCGGTAGTTCGCCGACGGGGTGAAGTCGTTGACCGTCCTCAGCCCGTCGATGCGCGCCTTCACCTCGTCGGGGAGGTTGTCGTACGCGGCGGCCGCGTCCGTGAACAGCGTGTCGCCGCCGCCCCCTCGGGGCAGCTCCACCATGCGCAGGACGGCGCCCAGCGGGGGCCGCTCGATCCACGGGAAGTCGAAGTGCCAGACGTTCTCGAAGCCGGGGTTCTGCCGGCCCTTCTCCAGCCGTACGACGTCCTCGCCGGTGCCCGGGGCCAGGAACGGGTGCCCGTCGATCGCGCCCCACCGGGAGGCGAAGGCCCGCTGCTGCTCGGCGGTGATGTCCTGGTCGCGGAAGAACAGCACCTTCCATTCGAGCAGGGCGCGGTCGAGCTCGGCGAACACCTCGTCGCTCAGCGGGGTGCGCAGGTCGACGCCGTGGATCTCGGCGCCGATCAGCGGTCCCGACGGGCGGACCTCGATGTGCGCGTACGGGCCGCCCCGCTGGCCGTCCGCGAGCCTGCGCAGGATCCGGGGGCCGTGGTAGTCCGTCCGGCCCTCGATGCCACGGCGGGCCAGCGACCGTACATCGGCCGGATCGACGTCGGCGGCCGCCGAATCGGAGCGGGTGGTCGGAGTGACTGCCATGCGGGGGGACCTCCGGGTCCTCGGGGCGCCGGTGCGCCGGTGTGGGTGGGGGGTGGCGTGGGTGGGGGCGGTGGGGGCGCTTACGCGTCCGCGTCGGCGGAGCGCAGCCGCGCGGCGAGGACCGGGCCGATCTCGGCCAGGGCCGGGGGCCGCATCATGCGGTGGTGGGTGGCCGGCACGTCGTGGGACGCGACGGCGCCGCCGATGTGGCCCGACCAGGCCGCCGCCGTGCTGCGGCCGGGTTCGTACGGGTCGTCGGGGTCGGTCTCCGCGGCCTGGAAGAACAGCAGGTCGCCCCGGAACCTGCCGGGCCTGAAGCCGGCCATCAGGTCGAGGTCGTTGCGGTAGACGTCGAGGAGCGCGGCGCGGGCCCGGTCGTCCCCGAGGAGGAACGTGTCGTCGCCGGCCGACTGGAGCAGGGAGCGGTCGAACTCGTCCTCGCTGAACCGGGGCAGGCCGGCCAGCAGCCGTTCTTCCACGGGATACGAGTCCACCATCACCAGCAGGTCGACCTCCGCGCCCGCACCCTCCAGGAGGGTGGCCATGGCGTGCGCCACCAGACCGCCGAAGGACCAGCCGAGTATCCGGTAGGGACCCTCCGGGCGGACGGCCCGGATCAGGGCCACGTAGTCGGCGGCCATCTCCTCGACGGTGGCCGGCAGGCCCGGCGCCTCCCCGGGGCCGCGCGCCTGGAGCGCGTACACGGGCTGGTCGGGTCCGAGGTGCGGCAGGAGACCCGCGTACGGCCAGCCCATCCCGGCGGCGGGATGGACGCAGAACAGCGGGGGCCGGGAGCCCTCCGCGCGCAGCGCCAGCAGGGAGCGCGGCGCGGTGTCGGCCGACGGGTCGGCGATCCGCCGTGCGAGCCCGGCCGGGCTCGGGGACTCGAACAGGGCGGCCACCTCCAGGGGCACGCCGAGGGCGGCCCGGATCCGCGCGACGAGGCGGGCGGCGATGAGGGAGTGCCCGCCGAGGTCGAAGAAGTTCTCGTCGACGCCGACCGCGGGCAGCTCCAGCACCTCGGCGAAGAGCCCGCACAGGACGCGCTCCTGCTCGGTGGCGGGTTCGCGGGCCGGGGCGGCGCCGGTGAACCGCGGTTCGGGCAGCGCCCGGCGGTCCAGCTTTCCGTTCGGCGTGAGCGGAAGCTCCGCCAGCTCGACGACGGCCGAGGGCACCATGTGGGCGGGCAGCCTTCCCCGGACGAAGGCGCGGACCGCGTCCGTGTCGCAGCCCGGCGTCTCGGGCACGACGTACCCGACGAGGCGCTTGTCCCCGGGCCGGACCTCGCGGGCGACGACCTCGGCGTGGACGATGCCGGGGCAGGCGGCGAGGGCCGCCTTGATCTCGCCGGGCTCGATCCGGAAGCCGCGGATCTTGATCTGGTCGTCGGACCGGCCGTGGTACTCCAGGTCCCCGTCGGGGAGCCAGCGGACCACGTCGCCGGTGCGGTACATCCGGCTTCCGGGCGGCCCGTACGGGTCGGCGACGAACCGCACGGCGGTGAGCCCGGGGCGGTTCAGGTAGCCCCGCCCCACCCCGGCCCCGGCGAGGTACAGCTCGCCCCGAGCGCCCTCCGGCACCAGGCGCAGGCCGGTGTCCAGCACGTACGCCCTGATGTTGGGGATCGGCCGGCCGATCGGGGCGGCGGCCGGCCAGGTGTCGACGTCCGCCGCCATGGTGTGGGCCGTCACCAGGTGGGTCTCGCTCGGGCCGTAGTGGTTGTGCAGGCGGCGCCCGGCCCGGCCGCGTACGAACGCGCGCACCCGGCGGCTCGGGGTGAGCGCTTCGCCGCCCTGGGCCAGGAGCCGCAGCGACGGGATGGTCCGGCCCTGGTCGAGGGCCGCCTCGCACAGGGCCTCCAGGACGAGGTTGGGGGCGAAGAGCTCGTTCACGCGCTCCTCGTCGAGCCAGGCGGCGAGCAGCTCGGGGTTGCGCCGGACCTCGTCGGACGGCACGACCAGGGTCTTGCCGAACAGCAGCGCGGACAGGATCTCCTGGACGGACACGTCGAAGCTGAGCGCGGTGAACTGCGCGATCCGGGTACCGGCCGCCGAGGGGAAGGCCTCGTCGTGCCACGACAGGAGGTTGACCATGGCCTGCCCGGGCATCACCACGCCCTTGGGGCGGCCGGTGGTGCCCGAGGTGTAGATGACGTACACGGGATGCGCCGGGTCGAGCCGGGCCGGCCGCTGCTCGTCGTCGATCTCCGTGTCGGCCAGGACCGCCAGCTCCCGCAGGGTGTCGGGCGCGTCGAGGAGCAGCCGGGGGGCGTCCGTGTCCGGCAGCCGACCGGCGGTGTCCGCGGTGGTCAGTACGACGGCGGGTGCGGTGTCGTCCAGCATGAACGACAGCCGCTCGGCGGGGTATTCGGGATCCAGGGGGAGGTAGCAGCCGCCTGCCTTGAGGATGGCGAGGACGGCGACGGCGAGGGCGGCCGAGCGGGGCAGCGCGAGGGCGACGATCCGCTCGGGTCCGACGCCGCGCGCGATGAGGAGCCGCGCGAGCCGGTTCGAGGCGGTGTCCAGCTCCCGGTAGGTCAGCGTGGTCTCCGCCGAGACGACGGCCGGCAGGTGGGGGGTGTCGGCGGCCTGCCGGGCGAACAGCTCGGGGAGGGTGGCTTCCGGGTATTTGTGCTCGGGGCTGCCGAGCTCGGTGAGCAGCCGGACCCGCTCGCCGTCGGTGAGCAGCTCGACGGAGCCGACCGGCGCGTCCCGGTCCGTGCCGAAGGCGCGCAGGAGGCGCAGGAACCGGGCGTGGTGGGCGGCCAGCTCGTCGGCTCCGTAGCGGGCCGAGTTGGCGACGAGGTCGATGCGCAGCCCCCGGCCGTCCGCGCGGTCGAAGGCGGTGAACGACAGGTCCTCGACGAGGCCCTGCGTCAGGTGGTGGGCGGTGGCGGGCCGCCCGGCGAAGTGCACGTCGTAGTCGAAGGCCATGATGTTGACCATCGGGCCGGTCCGGTAGCGTCCCGTGTCCGGCAGCCCGAGGTCGCGCCCCAGGTGCTCGCCCCGGTGCCGCTGGTGGCGGATCATCTCCCGGAAGGCACCGGCGACTTCACGCATGAGTTCGTGCGCCGTCCGCTCGGGGCGGACCGTGACGCGCAGGGGCAGGACGTTGGAGTACATCCCCGGCATGGCGCGCGCCGCGGCGTCGGTGCGGGCGGCCATCGGCAGGCTCAGGATGACGTCCTCTTCGCCGGAGATCCGCTGGACCTGGGCGGCCGCCGCGGCGATCACGAGGACGGACCAGTGGGTGCGGGCCGCGCGGGCGGCGGCCTTGAGCCCCTCGGTCTCCGCGGCCGAGAGGCTGCCGGTGTGGCTGATCTGCCCCTGGGCGGCGGGGCCGCCGGCCCGTCCGGAGGCGAGGGTGGCGACGTCCGGGGCGTCCGCGAACCGGGCCGTCCAGTACGCCCGGTCCGCCGCGCCCCGCTCGGAGGCCTGGTAGTCCGCGTCGTCCGCCAGCATCTCCCGGATGTCCCCGAACGGGCAGGCCGGTACGGGGAGTCCCGCGGTCAAGGCGGTGTAGATCTCGGACACGCGCTGGGCGATGAGCGCGCCGGTGTGCCCGTCCGCGACGGCGTGGTGGGCGCTGAGGTACCAGAAGCTGTGGTCCGGTCCGAGGGTGAACAGGGCGTAGGAGAAGAGCGGCCCTCGGGAGAGGTCCATCCGGCGGGCCAGGTCGGCCCGCATCCAGGCCCGCGCGGCGGCCCCGGGGTCCGGTTCGCCGCTGACGTCGAGGACCGGGAACTCCCAGTCGTCGAAGGAGATCACGCGCTGCCGGGGTTCGCCGTCCTCTTCGACGAACCGGGCGTGCATCGGGACGGCCTCCGCGACGGCCTGGCGCACCGCCGTCTCGAAGACCCGCCGGTCGATGGGCCCGTGGAATTCCAGGTACTCACCGATGCGCTGCTGCGGAGCCGCCGGATCGATCTGTTCGGCCAGCCACATCTCGCGCTGGGCCGTTGACACGGGAAGGTGCATGCCGCCGGATCCGGACCCTGACACTTCTCCATCACTCCTCATGTTGCGCGCCCGTCGGCGGCTTCTCGCCGAATGCGAGGGCGGAATACGGAGGGTGTACGGAAACACCGGGGAGCGGAAATCGCGTCGTCGCGATCCCTCCCCGCAAGCACAGCTCCAACTGCCCCCACCTGCGAGAAGAAGGCTAAACCCGCGCGCTAAAATCTTGCATACACACCTCTTGCATTGCGCGCCGCTAAAGCGCCGATTAACCCCGGCGGGATCTCATTCTCCAGGATGAGGAGAATCGCCGTGCCTGGCTTTAGATTCGCGCTCTATGAACATTCCAGTGCCCCCGCGTCCGGGTTCGGCCACGAGCCGTCGCCCCGCGTCGCGCACTCTCCGTGACCGGGCGACCCCCGCATCCCGGCCGCGCGTTCCCACCCTCGCCGCGTACGCCTGTCTGCTGATCGGGCTGATCGACCTCGCGGCCGCCGTCTTCCCCGGCTTCCGCCACAACCGGGTGCGCCTGCTGGCCGGTCACCTGCCCGGCGGCACCACCACGGTGGCCGCGGTCGGCTCGCTGATGGTGGGCGTGCTGCTCGTGCTGCTGGCGCATGCGCTGCGCCGCCGCAAGCGGCGGGCCTGGCGGGCGGTCGTGGTGCTGCTGCCGGTGGGCGGGCTGCTGCACCTGCTGCGGTGGCACACCACGGCGGCGGGCCTGGTGTCGTTCGCGCTGCTCCTGGTGATGCTGCTGTACCGGCGGGAGTTCTACGCGCTGTCCGACCCGCGCACCCGCTGGCGGGCGCTGCTGAACTTCCTGGTGGTGGGCGGCGCCTCCCTCGTACTGGGGCTGCTGATCACCACCGTGCACCCGCGTTACGAGGCCGGCTCGCCCTCCCTGGCGGAGCGGCTGCGGCACACCGCGTACGGGCTCGTCGGGCTCGAGGGGCCGGTGCGCTACACCTCGGACCGGGTGGGGGACCTGGTCGGCTACTCGCTCGGCGCGCTCGGCCTGATCACTCTGCTGACCACGTCCTACCTGTTCCTGCGGCCCGAGAAGCCGGTGGCGGAGCTCTCCGCCGAGGACGAGACGCGGGTCCGTCAGCTGCTGGATCGGCACGGGGCGCGCGACTCGCTGGGGTACTTCGCGCTGCGGCGCGACAAGAGCGTGCTGTTCTCGCCGACGGGCAAGGCGGCCATCGCCTACCGCGTCGAGTCCGGTGTGATGCTGGCCTCCGGCGACCCCATCGGCGATGTCGAGGCCTGGCCCGGGGCGGTCAAGGCGTTCATGGAGGAGGCCGGGCGGCACGCCTGGGTGCCCGCCGTGATCGGGTGCGGCGAGACCGGCGGCGAGGTGTGGACGCGCGAGGCGGGGATGGACGCCCTGGAGCTCGGTGACGAGGCGGTCGTGCACACGGCCGACTTCTCGATGAGCGGGCGGGCCATGCGCAATGTGCGGCAGATGGTCAAACGTGTCGAACGAGGCGGCTATTTCTGTCAGGTCCGCCGGGTCTGCGATCTCGACGAAGCGGAGCGGGCGCGGATCGCGGACGCCGCGGCCCGCTGGCGCGGTACCGACATCGAGCGGGGTTTCTCCACCGCCCTCGGCCGCTTCGGCGACCCGCGGGACACCGGCTGTGTGGTGGTGACCGCGCACAGGTCCCCGGCCGGTGACGAGGGCGGGACCGGCGGGGCGGCGGATGCCGACGACCTCGCGGCCGTGCTGCACTTCGTGCCGTGGGGGCCCGAGGGGATCTCGCTGGAGCTGATGCGCCGGGACCGCGCCGCCGATCCCGGCCTCAACGAGCTGCTGATCGTCGCCGTCCTGCAGGCGGCGCCCGGGCTCGGCATACGCCGGGTCTCGCTCAACTTCGCGATGTTCCGCTCGGCTCTGGCGCGGGGCGAACGCCTGGGCGCGGGCCCGGTGTTGCGGGCCTGGCGGGGGCTGCTCGTCCTGCTCTCGCGCTGGTTCCAGATCGAGTCGCTGTACAAGTTCAACGCGAAGTTCCAGCCCGAGTGGGTGCCGCGGTACGTGCTGTTCCCGCACACCCGCGATCTGCCCCGGATCGGGCTCGCGGCGTTGCAGGCGGAGGCCTTCGTCACCCTCGGGCTGCCGAAGTGGGGGCGAGCGCGGGCGGGCGGGCGCGGCGGGCGGGCGTGATGCCTCCGGCCCCGCGAGCCGAGTGCGTCGCGGGGCCGGAGGGGTCGTAGGGCCGGAGGGGTCGTAGGGCTGAGGTCAGCCGGGAAGTCGGCCGTTCAGCAGGCGAGGTGGGCGAGGGTGTGTTCTTCGAGACCGGCGTCCCGCGCCAGGACCGACTGCTGCAACTGCCGCAGCCTGGGCCCCGGTTCGATGCCGATTTCGTCGATGAGGACACGCCTGATGCGGTTGTAGATCATCAGGGCTTCGGCCGGCCGGCCGCTGCGGTACAGCGCGAGCATCAGAAGTCCGTAGAAGGTCTCCCGCATGGGCTGTTCGTCGATCAGCCCGTAGAGCTCGCCGATCAGCGGTTTGTGCCGCCCCAGGAGCAGCTCCGTCTCGGCCCGCTCCTCCAGGGCCGCCGACCGCTTCTCGTCCAGCTGGTGGCCCATGCTCTGCAGGAGCGGAACCGTGCGCAGGTCCGCCAGGGCGGGGCCGGTCCACAGTCCGAGCGCCTGGGAGAGCAGCAGCGAGGCCTCTTCCAGCCGGCCCGCCCCCCGCAGCTCCGCCGCCCGTGAGGACAGCGATGCGAAGCGGTGCAAATCCAGGGTGAGCGGGACCAGTTCCATCATGTAGCCGGGCGGGCGGGTCAGCAGCCCGGAGGCGTCGAAGCCCGCACCCGCCAGATGTTTGCGGAGCCGGGACACGTACACCTGGAGCGCGGTGGACGCGGTACGCGGCGGAGTGCCCGACCAGAGGCCGTCGATGAGCTGCGACGCGGAGAGCGGGCGCCCGTCGTTCAGGCACAACAGCGCTAACAGGGCGCGGAGTTTCAACGCCTGCGGTGTGTGCGGTGTCCCGTCATCGGTCTCTACTGCTAGTGCTCCGAGAACGCGAAAATACACGATCCTTCTCATCCCCCGTGGTGAAAAGGCCCGGAATCCTGGGAACCGGCGGTCCGGCGATCCCGGGCTTGATGTGCGGATAAAACAGCAGCCGCGCCGGTGGCGATCCGGCGTCACCGGGCCGCCTGGATTCCTCCGAGGTCGGCCCGGCTGGTCTACACCGGGTCACCAATTCTGGACACTACCACGCGTCGGATGACCCATTCCGGCCCCTCCGGGAGACGCTCGGAGCCACCGGTTCGGCTCGCCCCGCCCCGGCCGCGCCAAGGCTCAAGTCCGCCCATCCCGAGGCGTGATGACAGATAGTGACTCCCATTCGAGCCGGGCCGCCGGACGGCGACACCGAACCCTTTAGGCCGGTAAAGATTCAAGGATGGATGTAAAGATTCCGCTTTAATCTCCGCAGCTGACAGGCCCTGTCGGAGCGCCGGTCAGGCCACCCCGATTCGGCCGGGATCCCGCCGTTCCGGGAGTTCCGCACACCGATGAATCGGGCATACTGCCCGATTTCAGGATGCCGCGCACAGGTAAAGAGAATTCCATGGATCTGAGGTCCACCTGAGGATCCGTGGGGTCGCCACGCTCCGTGACCACGATCTCGATTGCCTCGCTATTGATCACCCTGCTAAGTTACTTTTCAGGAAAGGCGCCCCAGCCGCATTCATCGGGCATCGACCCGAGGATGACCGCATAGCGGGGGAACAGGAAGCTGCAGATTTCCGACCTTCCCGCGGCATCCGCGAGGGGGACCGGCGCTTCTTTCCGTCGGGGGAGCTGACCACTCTTCCGGATTTCACCTCACCGCTTGCACGTCAGCCATGGAGCCGCGTGCAGCGCACCGTTTCGCGAGCGAATCCATTCGAGCGGTCTTCTCATGTTCCGGGCCGGGATTCCCCATGCCCGGATCAATCTCACACACCCATCCCACACGCATCAATGACATACAGAAGGCGAGCACAGTGAACGCCAAGCGTCTCATCGCAGGAACCGTCGTCACCGCCCTTGCCGCGACCGGGGCCATCGGTCTCGGCACGGCCAGCGCGTCGGCCACCTCCCTGCCCGTACAGAAGGCGGCGGCCCAGCACTCCGTTGCCACCGCGACCGTCGTCAACGACGGTGTGCAGCCGCAGTTCTGGCACGCCGTCGCCCAGAGCGTGGTCGCGGCCACCGCGGTGAAGGCCACCGAGGCCGCCGTGAAGGTCACGACCAAGGTCAGGTCCTCGTCCAGCGAGTCCTCCTCCTCGTCCTCCAGCGGCGGTCCCGCCATCAGCCCGAAGGGCGCGCACGGCGTCATCGCGGGCGACGTTCAGTACGACGCCAACTGACCCGGTGTGCCGGGCCGTTCGCACACGGCCCGGCACCCGGCACCGCACCATCTGAATGCGTGCCCGGCGGCGGCCCCCGCGCCGTCGGGCACCCCTCACCGCGTCAACAACCCCGATACGGAAACGGAGGTGTCCCACCATGAAAGCCTTCGGGCGGGCCCCCAGGAGCACCGGTGGCGGCCCGGCGCCGGCTCCCGAGCGCGCGATCACGGCCCGGCTGCGCGTCTGCACCGCGCTGGCGCTCGTGCCGGTGGCGCTGTACACGGTCGCCTGTCTCGCCTACAACGCGCCCGACTCACCGGTGAAATCGCGCGTCCAGGGCATGGCCACCAAGGCCCTCCAGCCCTACTTCTGGCAGGACTGGCAGCTCTTCGGACCCACCCCGGGCAGCAACAACGACCTGATCTACATGACCGTGCGCATGAAGCCCGCCGGATCGGACGACATCGTGGAGACGACTCCCGTGGAGATCGAGGACGCCATCGACCGGACGCCGCGCGCATTCCCGCTCAACCCGACGAAACTCCCCGGCCTGCCGCTGGCCTTCGACGCGGCGGCCAACCGCTACGCCAGCGCGGTGACGAACTTCAAGAACCTCCCCGAGGCCGATCGCAAGGAAGCACAGGACCTCCTGGACAAGCAATACACGTCGGAGTTCAAGGAGATCCAGCGATTCCTGTCCACCCAGGCCGACTCGATGTATCCGCAGGCGCGGATCGTCTCGGTGCAGGCCACGTTCAAGAACAAAGCCATGATTCCCTTTTCCCAGCGCTATGCGAGTCCCCGGCCCGACCAGCCGGTCAAGTCCATTCTTGAGACCTCCTGGATGGACTACGTTCCGGGGGTGGCCCGGTGATCCGCGCATGGGGGAAGTCCGGCATGGCCCGGCTCGACGCCGTACTGCTGCGGCTGGCGGGGCGCAAGCACCGGTTGATCGGGATAGCGCTGCTGCGCATCGTGATCGGCCTCGCGACCGTCATGTACTGCCTCTCCGACTATGGAAACCGGCGGTTCCTGTGGGGGCCCGACTCCTACAACTCGATCGAGACCGCGAAGGCGGCGCTGTCCCACGGAAGCTTCTCCCTCTACTTCTTCAGCCATTCCACGGTGTGGTTCGAGATCGTGTTCCACGGGACCATCCTGGTATCCGCCGTCTACATGGTCTACGGCGGCCGGGCACTCACCCTGCTCCAGGCCGTCCTCATGTGGTCCTTGCACAACCGGAACCAGGATGTGCTCGAAGGCGGCGACAACCTCGCGCAAATCCTCGTCATCTTCATGGTCTTCACCGTGTCGAACGCCTATTTCGCGCCCGGCGCGAAACGGCGCCGTGCGAAGTTCCGCGAGGACGCGGGGCCTTCCCTGCCGACGGTCCTGCACAACCTGGCGGCCTATCTGATCGTCTTCCAGACGGCGGTCCTCTATTTCGCGGCCGGGTACTGGAAGATCACCGGGAAGATGTGGCAGGACGGTGTGGCCATGTACTACATCAGCCGGCTCACGGGTTTCCAGATATGGCCGGCCTATGCGCATCTGATGACGAACGCGTATGTCACCACGGCCGTCAGCTACTTCACCATCTTCATCGAACTGGCCCTCCCCTTCGCGATCCTGTCCGCCCGCGGCTGGGTGCGAAAGGCCAACACCCTGGCGCTGGAAGGCATGCACCTGGGCATCATGGCCCTCATGGGACTGGTGTGCTTCGGCCTGCTGATGATCGGCGCGGACTGCACCTGCCTGCGCGACGAGGACTACGAGTCCCTCGGAGCCCGGGTCGGCGGCTTCGCTTCGCGCTTCCTCCCGCGCGGCCGGGCGACCGAACCCTCCGGGCCGTCACCCGTCGCGGACCCGGCGGTGAGCCTGCTCCAGGCCCACGCCAGCGCCGCCGATGCCTGATCCGGAGCACGCCGACGCGGCCCGCGCGCTCGAACGGTTCCTGCTCGCCGACCCCGGACAGTGGCCCCGGCTGGCCCCCCGCGTGGTGGCCGCCGTCGGCGACGAGCGGCTGCGCGGGATCGTCGCGGCGACCCGGGACCACGTGGGCGAATTCACCGGTGTCACCGACGGCCCCGACGGGCTGGTGGTCCGGGGAACGGCCGGGCGGGCCCTCGCCTTCGCCCGGGCGGACGCCGACGGGAACCTCATCCACCTGCTCATCTCCCCCGGCCCCTACCGGCCCGCCCGGCTGCGCGTTCCGCCGGGTGTGCGCGGCGCCGCGGGGTGGGCCGTGTGGTGCCTGCTGCTGGCATTGCGCGTCGCGGCGTGCTGGAGCGCCCCGTCCGTGACCGCCTGGTGCGCCGACGTGCTCCTCGTGGCCGCCGCCTACCTGGTCATGGAAGGGCTCTTCACCCCGGCCCGGCTGCCCCGGTGGATCCGCCGGGCCGTGGAGGCGGGCGCGCTCGTGGCGCTCTCCTCCGCCTGGCGCCTCGCGCACCTTCCCGCGGGCCGGGCCGGCATGCAGGTCGCGGGCGCCCTCGCCCTGGTGGCGGGCTGCGTCTGGTACCTGGCCCGGGCGCGCCGCCACCGATGGGGCGCGCCCCTGTCCGCGCCCCTGCACTTCCCGCTGCGCGGCGGGACCTGGCTCATCGTCCAGGGCGGCGGCCGCGGCCTCAACCACCACCTGTCGGTACCCGAACAGCGCGGGGCGCTCGACGTCATCGGCGTCGGAGCACGCGGGGACCGGCGGCACGGCGGCTCCGCTCCGGAGGCCTACCGGATCTACGGAGCGCAGCTGTACGCCCCCTGCGACGGGCTCGTCGTGTCCGCCGCCGACGGCTACGCCGACCAGACGCCCGGGTCGATCCGCTACGAACCGCCGTACGGGAACCACGTGTTCATCGACACGGGCGCCGAAGTCGTCAAACTCGCGCACCTGCGCCCGGGCAGCGTGAGCGTGGCCGTCGGCGACCGGGTGCGCACCGGTCAGCCGCTCGGCGAGGTGGGCAACTCCGGCAACACCAGCGAGCCCCACCTGCACATCCACGCCGAACGCGACGGCGTCGGCCTCGACCTCCGGTTCACCGGCATCCCGGGGCCGCTGCACCGCGCGCGCGTCCTGCGCACCTGACCCGCCCCGGCACCCGAGACCTTCCCCCGCCCTCGCGCCCGACCGCCCTCGCCCACGCACCCCCTCGCGCCCTCGCCGTCGTACGGCCCCTCCACGTCCCGCGGTGCGGGACGCCGCCGCCATGTCCGCTCCCCAGAAGGGCATTTCGTGTCCCCGTCGTCCCCGCCGTCCCCCTCGTCCCCCTCGTCCCCGCACGCCCGCATACGGCCCCGCACGCTCGCCACCGCGCTCTGCGCCGCGCTCCTGGGCACCGCGCTCGCCGGGTCGGCCGCCCACGCCGATTCCCCCGCCGAGCAGCGCCACGTCCTGCCCGGTTCGCACCCCGGCTACGCCACCACTTCGGCCGACACCGGTCCCGTACCCGCCGAGGAACGCCTCACCGCCCGCCTGCATCTCGGCTCCCGCGACCCGGCCGGTCTGGCGGCTTTCATCAAGGACGTCAGCGACCCCCACAGCCGCTCCTACCGCCACTTCCTGACGCCCGACCAGTACCGGCGGCGTTTCGATCTCAGCCCCCAGGAGCACCGGGCCATCGCCCACTGGCTCACCGGCGCGGGGCTCACCGTGACCCGGGACACCCCGCACTACCTGGAGATCTCCGGCCCGGCGAAGGCCGTGCAGCAGGCCCTCGGCAGCCCGGTCCACCGCTACCGGACCTCCGGCGGGACCGTCAGCGCCCCCAGCGGCGATGTGAGCGTGCCGGGTGCCCTGGGCGCCGACATCGTCGCCGTGTCCGGACTGTCCGCGCCCGCGGCGGCCCGCCCCCTCTCCTCGCGCGCCACCGGACCCGTCGGCGCACCCTCCGGCGCGCCCGCCGACGCGTCCGCCCCCGCGCCCGCCGTCTGCTCCGACCACTTCGGGCAGAAGCCCGCCGCCGACCTGCCCCCGGCGTACGGCAGGACGGCGGCCTACTCCTCCTGCCCGTACGTCCCCGCGCAGCTCCGTCGCGCCTATGGGGCGGGCGGCCCCGGCGCGACCGGCAAGGGCTCCACCATCGCCATCGTGGACGCCTACGGGTCCCCCACCATGCCCGCCGACGCCGACCGGTTCGCCCGGGCCACCGGCGACCAGCCCTTCCGCCCTGGCCAGTACCGCCAACAGGTCACGCCGAAGGACTGGAACGTGGGCCCCGCGTGCGCTCCGCCCGCGGCCTGGGCCGGGGAGCAGGCCCTGGACGTGGACATGGCCCACGGCCTCGCGCCCGACGCCGACGTGCTCTACATCGGCGCCAACTCCTGCCTGGACGACGACCTCATGGACGCCGAGGCCGCCGTCATCGACCGGCACCTGGCCGACTCCGTCTCCAACTCCTGGGCGGAGATCATCCACTCCGAGCCCGGGCATCTGACGCCGGACCTGGTCAACGCCTGGAACCTGCTGTTCCAGCAGGCCGCCGCCGAGGGCATCGGCATCTACTTCGCCGCGGGTGACTGCGGCGATTCCTCGCCCGGCGCGGCCGAGACCGGAGTCAACTGCGATGTGAAGACCACCGCGGCCCAGGCGGACTTCCCCAGCGGCTCGCCCTGGGTGACCTCCGTCGGAGGCACCACCCTGGCCCTGGACCAGCACGGCGACTACGCCTGGGAGACCAGCATGGGCGACGAGCTGTCGGTCCTCACCGGCACCGGCGCCCAGCGGGCCTGGGGCCCCGTCCCCGGGGTCTTCGCCTTCGGCGGCGGCGGGGGGCTCGGCGACGCCCCCGAGCCGTGGTACCAGCACGGCCGCGTCCCCGCCCCGGCCGCCGGCACACCGGCCCGCCGGGCCACCCCCGACGTGTCCATGGAGGGCGACGGCGCCCTGCCCGTCCTCGTCGGGCTGACCGACTCCGGGACGTTCCAGCTCGTGGGCTTCGGCGGCACCTCCGCCGCCGCCCCCGCCTTCGCCGCCCTGCAGGCCGACGCCCAGCAGGAGACCGGCCATCCCCTCGGCTTCGCCAACCCGCTGCTGTACTCGCTCGGCGGCACGGGCGCCTTCCGCGACGTCACGGACCAGCCGCCGGCGGCCGGCCCCGGCCCGCTCACCGCCGTACGCGACTACGGGCCCTCGGACGACGAGACGCAGCGCTACGTCCTGTACGCCCTGGGCCGCGACTACGGCCTGCACGCGGGCCCCGGGTACGACTACGCCACCGGGCTCGGTTCGCCCTCGCCCGGCTACCTCCAGCGGTTCCGGCGCCCCGGTGGACGGCCGTGACGGCCGTGGACGCTACCGTGGTGGGGGCCGGCCCGAACGGGCTGGCCGCCGCCGTCGCCCTGGCCCAGCGCGGGCTCTCGGTCACCGTGCTGGAGGCCGCCGGGACCATCGGCGGCGGTACCCGCACCAGCGAACTGACCCTGCCCGGCCTGCTCCACGACCACTGCGCCGCCGTCCACCCCATGGCCGTCGCCTCGCCGTTCCTGCGCTCGCTCGGGCTGGAGCGGCACGGCCTGACGTGGCACCTGCCCGAAACCGACCTCGCGCATCCGCTCGACCGGGGCCCCGCGGCGGTGCTGCGGCGTTCGCTGGACGAGACCGTACGCGGCCTCGGCGCGGACGGCGACGCGTGGCGGCGGCTCTTCGCACCCCTGGCGCGGCACTACGATTCCCTGGCCGCCGAGCTGATGGGCCCCCCGCTCCACCTGCCCCGCCATCCCCTCCCCCTGGCCCGCTTCGGGCTCAGCGCCCTGCGGTCCGCCACCGCCGTCGCGGAGCGCTGGCACACTCCCGGGGCCCGGGCCCTGTTCGCCGGTGTGGCCGCGCACGCGCTGCAGCCGCTGACCGCGCCCGGCAGCGCCGCCATCTCCCTGATGCTCGTCGCGGCCGCGCACCGGCACGGCTGGCCCGTCGCGCACGGCGGGTCCCAGGCCGTCACCAACGCCCTGGCGGCGCGCCTCACCGAACTCGGCGGCACGGTGGAGACCGGCGTGCGGGTCCGCTCCCTCGCGGAACTCCCGCCCAGCCGGGTCACGTTGCTGAACGTGGCACCGCGTACCGCTCTCGCGCTGTGCGGCGACCGGCTGCCCGCCCGCACCCGGCGCGCCTACGCGCGCTGGAGGCACGGCCCGGCCGCTTTCAAGGTCGACCTGGCCGTCGAGGGCGGGGTGCCGTGGCGCGACGAGGCCTGCCGCCGGGCCGTCACCGTGCACCTGGGCGGCACGCTGGAGGAGGTCGCGCACGCCGAGCGGACCGTCGCCCGCGGCCGCATGCCGGAGCGCCCGTTCGTCCTCGTCGCCCAGCAGTACCTCGCCGACCCGGTCCGCTCCGCGGGCGACGTGCACCCCCTCTGGGCCTACGCGCACGTCCCGCACGGCTACACCGGGGACGCCACCGAGGCCGTACTCGGCCAGCTGGAGCGGTTCGCGCCGGGGGTGCGCGAGCGCGTTCTCGCCCGCGCGACCACGTCCGCGGCGCAGCTGGAGGCGTACAACGCCAACTACATCGGCGGTGACATCCTCACCGGCGCCAACACCCTCGCCCAGATGGCGCTGCGCCCGCGCGCCGCGCTGGACCCCTACAGCACCGGTATACCGGGCGTGTTCCTGTGCTCGGCCGCGACCCCGCCGGGCCCCGGCGTCCACGGGATGTGCGGCTACCACGCCGCCCGCTCGGCCCTGCGTCACCTGGGCATACCGACTCCGTCCCCCCTCCACTGAGGAGCCCCCATGACGAACCCCTTCGAGAACAACGACGGCGCGTACCTGGTCCTCGTCAACGAGGAGGACCAGCACTCGCTGTGGCCGGACTCCCTCACCGTCCCGGCGGGCTGGTCCGTCGCCCGCGCCGGGGACAGCCGGGAGGCGTGCCTGGAGTACGTCGAGCGGACCTGGACCGACATGCGGCCGAAGGCCTCGCGGCGGCCGTGACCGCCCGGGTCGTGGTGTGAGGGTCGTCAGCTCTTCGTCGGGGCGGGGGCGGGGGTGGCCGTCGTGGTGCCCGTGGAGCGGGTCACGATCGGCCATTCGCGCCGGAAGCCCGCGAGGGGGATCTCCTTCTCGAAGAGCGGGGTGCCGAAGATGGCGATGCGGGCCATCAGAGCTCCGTCGATGCCGAGACCGCCGTGGAGGCCGGCCTTGCCGTGGACGACCGGCGCGGCGCCGCCGGATTCGATGACGACCGATCCCTCGACGGCGGACCGGAGATACGGCTTGATCGCCGCCTTCACACCCACCGCGTCGTACAGGGCGACCGAGCCTTCGAGATCCAGGCCGGTACGGACCGTCGCCGAGCCGTTGAGCTCGGCCCGTACCGGGGAGATGTTCGTGGTGCCGGGCTCGACCTCCGTCGTCCAGCCCTTGCCCTTCGTGTAGTCGGAGTGGATGCCCCAGTCGGCCGCGAGCCGCTGCTCGACGTCGACCGTGACCTTGCCGTCGGCTCCGACGGTGGCGTAGAGCGTCAGGTCCAGGGTGAACACGACCGGCACGGGACCGGCCATCACCGTGGGGGTGGAGTGGAGCTTGGCGAGCGGGATCCGGATCGGCTCGGCAGACCCGGCGATCGCGGTGCTGACACGCCAGTTGGCGCGGGCACCCACCTGGAAGCCGACACCGGCCTGACGGGGGCTGAGCGCGTGGCCGTCGTAGGAGAAGTCGATGGACGGGTCGATCCGGACCGAGCCGGACAGGTCCACGGAGGCCCCGTGAGGGAGCGGAACCTTGGTGTTCGCATCCAGCTTCAGGCCGCCCGAGACGGAGCCGTTCCCGCCGTCGGCCCGCGGGGTGAAGGAGACCTTGAGGTCCTTGACCTGCGGCTCGACCGTGATACTGCGCGGATCGAGGGCGGTGTGCAGGCTTGCGGAACTGTCACCGAGCAGCTCCGACACGGTGGCCGGACGGGTACTGACAGCGGTCTTCCCCCCTTCGGCCCGCTTCACCGCGGTGATCGCGACCAGGGCTCCGCGGGGCGCGGCCGGGGACGGCGGGCTGTCGATCAGCTGCCCGGCCTTGACGGCGGCCGCGGCCGCGGTCCTGCCGGGCTGCGGGGCGCCTTCGGCGGGGGCGAGTACGGCCTCGCCGGTCCGCTGGTCGTAGGAGGTCAGCTTGAGGTCGGGGGCGCCGGCCTCGGGCGCGGGCCGGCCGGACCCGGCGGGGGCGGGGGCGACGAGGGCCAGCTTCGCCGGCTTCCCCTCGGGCACCACGGAGACCGGCAGGCTGCCGGCGGTGGGGGTGTACCGGGCCTTCGGCTCGGCGGGGGCGGTGGCAGTGTCGGCGGCGACCGCTTCGGCCGGCGGCGTCGCGCCCGGCTCGGCCTGATCGGCCACGGTCGTGGTGCCGGCCGACGTGGTCTTCGGTGTCGCCGTGCCGCAGCCGGTGAGCGTGAGTGCGGTGGCTATGAGGAGCGCGGGGAGCGCGCCGCGGGTGCGTGGGGGCATGCGGAGGGGTCACCTTCGGCTTTGAGGGTCCGTCAGGAAGGCAATGCACACGGGGGGCCGGGAGGGGTGTCGTACGCGCGGTCGCGTCAGGGCCGGGGCGCCGACACACCAGGCACCGGAATGTCAGGCCCATGTCATCAGGGCCGTAAAACTATAGGCAGTAGTTTTACTGGGGGTGACGGTACATCAGCCGGGCATCGCCGCCGAAACCCGGGCAGCCGATACCGTGTGGGGACCGACCGGATCAGGCCACGGGGCGAGGAGAAGAGAACAGATCATGGGCAGACCGTCCCGACCGCCGCTCACCCGGGAAGACATCGTGCGGGCCGCCCTGGAGCTGGTGGACGAGCAAGGCCCCGACGCCCTGTCCACCCCGCGCATCGCCGCGCGACTCGGCGTCAAGGGCCCCTCGCTCTACCACCACGTCTCCGGGCGCGAGGAGATCCTCGAGGGAATACGCGAGCTCATCCTGTCCGAAATGGACCTGGATCTGACCGTCCGTCCGTGGACCGCCGCGGTGGAGAACTGGGCCCGCGCCTACCGCGCCGCCTTCGCGGCGCACCCGCGCACCATCCCGCTGCTGACGGGCCGTCCGGTGCGGTCCCTGACGGTGCTGAACCGCTACGCGCAGGCCTTCGATCTGCTGCGCGAGGGCGGCTGGCCCGAGGAGCACCTGCTGCCGCTGGTCCAGTCCGTCGAGTACTTCCTCAGCGGGTCCGCCCTCGCCCTCGTCGACGCGGCGACCGACCTCCCGCTGAGGACCGAGGACCTGCTGCCGGGCCTCGGCCCGATCCTGAACGCCCCGCCGGACTACCGCGAGATCGCTTTCGAGACCGGCCTGTCCGCCCTCATCCGCGGCTTCCAGGACACCCTGCGCACCCTCACCCCGGCGCCAGGCGCCCTCAGGCCTGGCTGACCGGCAGCGCGTCCGGGGAGAGGACGCCCGCGGGCGGGTGGCGCGTCAGGAGCGGCGGGGTCTTCCCCCTGGTCTGCCCGAAGGGGCATGCCGCCAGGCGCCTTTCGCGGGGTAAGCAGGTGTACGTCCCGCCGCATCCCCCGAGAGGCATGCCCCATGCGTACCCCTGCCCGCGACAAGGCGGCAGCCGATGCCGCCAAGGACAGCTCCACCCCGTCCCGGCAGCCGCTCCGGGGTGAGGAGCGGCCCCCCGCCGCTCCCGCGCGCGCGACGCTTGTGGCGCTCCAGCGGTCCATCGGCAACGCCGCGGTGACACGCATGCTCGCGGCGGGCCACGGCGCCGGCCCCGGGCACGAGGGCGCCCCGGTCCAGCGGGCGACGGCGCACGACGTGCTCCGGTCGCCCGGGCAGCCGCTCGACGGCGCCCTGCGCGAGGAGATGGAGAACCGGCTCGGCGCCGACTTCTCCGACGTACGGGTCCACTCCGATCCCCTCGCGCAGCGGTCCGCGGCCGAGATCGGCGCGCGGGCGTACACCTCGGGCAGCCATGTGGTCGTCACGGACGGCGGGAAGGACAAGCACACCCTCGCCCACGAGCTCACCCACGTCATCCAGCAGCGGCAGGGGCCGGTCGCGGGGGCGGACACCGGCCACGGGCTGCGGGTCAGCGACCCCGGCGACCGCTTCGAGCGGGAGGCCGAGGCCAACGCGAGCCGGGTCATGGCCACTCCCGCGCCGGTGCAGCGTGCCGCCTGCGAGGAGCACGGCACGCACGCGCCGGGGTCCGGCGGGCGGGCCGTCGTGCAGCGCAAGGGGCCCGAGGAACTCGGCCCCACGCTGCCGGCCGACCCGCCGCGTCCCGGGGGGCTGCTCGGCCGGCTCATGCAGCGGAACCCGGCGCCGACGGCCGACCCGCTGGTGGGGGAGGTGCGGGCGAGCATCGCCGCGTACGACAGCGATCCCGTCCGCGACCCCATGCACTGCATGATGGAGCTGTCGCGCCTCACTCAGGAGATCGCCCCGGCCGCGGAGGACGCGCCGGAGGCCGTCAAGCCCTGGCTGACCGCCGCGCTGGAGATCGTCAAGGCGGAACTGGTGCTGGTGAACGACCAGCTCGTGCGCGACGCCGAGTTCCCTGCCGAGGCAGGGGAGGCGTTCAGCGCGATGACCGCGTCCGGCATGCTGTGGCAGCAGGCGCAGTGGGCCGACAGCGCGGCCGCGTTCCACATGCACGGGCCGAGCTACTTCCGCGAGTTGTCGGAGCTCAACCGGGCCGGGATGGCCAAGGAGATCTCCGGGGGGCAGGGCGCCCGGAACTGGGTCCCCGACGTCAGGACCAAGCTGACGACCGCGCTCCAGCGGAGCGTGCTGTGCCACTACACGGGCAGGTCGCGGGCCGAGACGATGCTCGCCCAGGGGCAGATGAAGTCCAAGACCGAGCTGCTCAAGGCGAATCCGGACGCGCCGAACAACTCGGAGGCGTACGACAAGCACGTTCTGGCGAACGAGGGCTTCGTCTTCTTCTTCCTGGAAGTGGAGGACAGCCCGTTCCGGGCGACGCGGTTCAGCGGCGACGACGAGGCGGCCCGGATCCAGATCCCGCTCACCGCGTCCCCCCTGATGAGCCAGGGCTGGCTGATGCTCAGCGACTTCGCGCAGCGCGAGTACCCGACCGTGCGCGCGAGGCCCGAGGACCCGGCGCAGACGGAGAGCAAGCTGAACACCCGCGAGGACGGCTTCTCGGAGGGGTTCACGCTGCCGGTGCGGAAGTTCGACGTCGGCGCGGGTGCCGCGGCCGACTCGCTGGACATGGAAGCGGTCATGGAGGCGATGGGCAACGAGCCCGACCAGGAGCGCAGGACGCAGATCATGTTCTCCCAGACCCAGGCACTGGCGGACGCGCACAGCACCATGACCTATGGATCCGGTGCGCGGGAGCAGGTCCATCCGGAGCGGCTGCGGTCCAACACCCTGATGGGCCGGGACATCGTGCCCGGCCTGGTGGAGCGGGCCGTCGTGGAGATCCAGCGCCTCGAAGAGGTGAACCCGCAGCTCGCGGACCGGCTCAAGACGATGTCCGGCGCCGATCTGATGCGTTTCCTCCTCAAGGACCTGCTGCGGCCGCAGGCGATGCTGCCGAACACGGTCGACCTCGGCGCGGCCACGGTGGTCCTGGCGTCCGGCCAGCAGGTGGGAGTCCCCACGCACTGACCGGAGCACAGGAGAGAGTCGATATCAGGTCGTCTTTGTTCCTTCGTCAACCAGTCCGTGCTTACCGGGGTTAACCGTTCCGGGCACTGCGGAAACGAAAGCCGGCGGTCGCGAGTAGAACGCCCGTTCCACCCTCAGGAATACCGACTTCCGGACGCCGGGCCACAGGGCCGCCTTGGCCTGGCGTACAACCTGACCGACGATGTCCGTGCCGCTCGGGTCAGCGGAGGTCGCTCAGCACTCCACTCACGTTGAGCACCTCGTGACACTCCTGCGCCTGACGACCGCTGGCCGGGGTGCCGGGCTTCGCGCAGGTCACCTCGACGGTCACGGTCCGGGTCTCGGCGATGCTGATGGGGGTCACCCAGTGATAGTCCTGGTTGCGGAACGTCTCGAGCGCGATCGTCGTGATCTTGCGGTCGCCGAAGTTGATGGTCACCACCCCTTCGTCGCCCTGGAAGTTCGCGACGACGATGTCCGTGATCCCGAAGGCCTTGCCCGCAGGCACCGTGTAGACACCGGTCCCGGTCTCCCCACCGGCGGTCTTCAGATCGATGGTGGCCGAGCTCTGCTGGCCGCCGGATCCCGTGCCACCGCCCCCCGTACCGCCCCCCGTAGCGGATCCCGGACCGGCTCCGCCCGCACCGGGCTGGGTGCCCTTGCCGCCGACCGGTTGCTTGCCCCCGCCGGTCACCGGGGTCTGCCCGTTCAGGTCCGCACTGGGCGTCGGCTTGTTCTGGACCGCCTCGTCGGCGGCCTCCTTGGCCGTACTGCGCACCGCCGGACGCACCAGCAGGAACCAGGCGAGCAGCAGCGCGAGCAACGCGGCCAGCACCGCGAGCAGCCACTTCGGGAAGACCGGGATCTGGACGAACTCCACGTCCAGCGGCGCCCGGACGGGGTCCGGCTGCGGCCGCTCGTCACCGTCCTCACCGCTCCCGTCACGGGCTTCGGCCACGTCCACGCTGAACGGCCAGGTCGCCGGCGCCCCGAACCACACCGGCTTGCCGGCGCGGACCCGCAGCCCCACGTCCGCCGACTCCCCCGGCTCCAGCGTCAACGCCGCGGGAGTGAAGGCGAACTTCAGCTCCTCGCCCGGCTGGGCGGGCGTGAAGGCCACCGTGACGGGGCAGTTGCCCTCGTTGCGCACGGCCAGTCGATAGCGTCCGCGCAGCCAGCCGCGGCGGCGTTTGGGAGCGCACTCCGCGCGCAGCTCCCGGAACTCCTCGACGTGGACGGTGGTCTCGGGGACCCGCACGGCCTCGGGGTTCTCGGTGGGCAGCACACGCACGGCGAGGGGCACATCACCCGCCCGCACCTGCGACGAACGCGGCGGAGCGAGGCGAATCGTCACCGTCTCCGAGGTACCGGGGTAGAGCGAGACGCGCTCGGGTTCCACCGTGGTCCACCCAGCGCAGTCGCCGACGACCTCCAGGCGGTACGCCTCGACGATGTCGCTGTCGTTGCGGACGGTCAGGCTGGTGGACGCGGTACCGCCCGGCGTCACCGACACCGGCGGGATGTCGAGGCCGGGGGTGCCAGGGCTGGGAGAGGTCGCTGGGGATATCACACCACCACGCTACGGCGACGCCGTGGCCACTTCCACGGGCGTGAGGGCAACGCTCCGGGCAGCCCGCATGCCCCCGCGGGCTGTCCACAACTCCGCGCGCGTTGACCCATGTTGACCCTCGGTTGCCCTCAATATTCCGACATACGCATCAGGAAACAGGTACGGCACATGGCCCAGCCCGAGAACAACGGACCCGCCTCCTCGTCGGCCGCCGGCCAACGGATCACCGTGGCCGTGTACGCGTCCGACCCGATCCTGCGCGTCGGGGTCGTCCACCAGCTGCGCCAGCGGCCGGAGATCGAGCTCGTCGACGACGCCGACGCCGCCGACGCGCAGGTGTCTCTCGTGGCCGTGGACAGTGTGGACGACGAGACGGCCGCCCTGCTGTACCGGCTGCGGCACAACTCCGGCACGCGCACCGGGCTCGTGGTCGGCACGTTCGAATCCGGGGACGCGTTGCAGCGCGCCATCGAATCCGGCGTCACCGCGGTGCTCCGGCGCTCCGAGGGCGACCAGGACCGGCTCTTGCGTCTGGTCCTGGCGATAGCGAACGGTGAGGGCGTGCTGCCCGGTGACCTGCTCGCGAAGCTCATCGACCACGTCGGCAGCCTGCAGCGTTCGGCGCTCGACCCGCGCGCGGTGTCCCTGTCCACCCTGACCCCGCGCGAGGCGGACATGCTGCGCCTGGTCTCGGAAGGCCTGGACACCGCGGAGATCGCGCGCAAGACCTCGTACTCGGAGCGGACCGTCAAGAACGTGCTCCACGAGGTCATCACGCGGCTCCAACTGCGCAATCGCACGCATGCGGTCGGCTACGCCCTGCGCCACGGGCTGATCTGACCGCACGGCGGGGCCCGGCCCGGCGGCGGGCCGCCCCCGCCACTGCCCGAAAGCGCACCGGGTGCTTCCCCCAGGTCCGGCCCCGCGGCCCTGCCGGTCCGCACGTGCGGACCGGCAAGGTGGCGGGGTCATACGTAGCTACTGCACCGGACGGTGAGGTGGACCCTGATGGGCACGGGTGGATCCGGCGGTCGGCGACCCCCCTGGGGGAGGGTCGGCGCGTCGTCACTGCTGCTGCTGATCCCCTTGCTCGCGGTGACGGCGGCCTCCGGGCCCCGCGACGCCGGGACACGGACCGTCGCGGCCGACGCCGGGAACACCCGGGTCACGTACGCCGGTACGCGCCACCGCAGCCTGGGCCGGGTGGCGACCGGCACGTCCAGCACCCCCCTGTTCGGCGAGGGCCCGGCCCACCAGGACCTCCAGCCCGCCGCGTGGGGCGACCAGTTGGTCTTCGCCAGCCGCCGCGACGAGCCGGCCCCCCAGGTGTACCTGCGGTCCGCGGACGGCTCGGTGCGCCGGCTGACCAGCGGCCTGGACGCGGCGAACCCCCGGCTGACCCCGGACGGCCGGTCGGTCGTCTTCGACTCGGCCGCCCGGTCCACCGGGTCCGGCGCAACCCAGCGCGACCTGTGGACGGTGCGCACCGACGGCACCGGCCTCACCCGGCTGACGGACTCCCCCGCGAACGAGGAGCACCCCACGGTCTCACCGGAGGGCGGGCGTCTGGCGTACTCCTCCGACAGCGACCGGGCCACCGGACGGCAGGTCTACGTACGGCCGCTGCGGGGCGGCGCCGCCACCCGCGTCACCGACCCCGCCAACGGCGAGGCCACCGAGCCCGTGTGGAAGCCCGTGGACGACGCGGCGAACCGGGACGTGATCGCCTACACCGCCACCGGACCGGCCGGGCCCCGCCTGCGGTGGACCGACGGACGGGGCGACGGTCCGCTGCTGGCGGGCGCCCAGGCGGGCTGGCGTACCCACGGGGCGGCATGGCTGCCCGACGGGAGCGGTGTGCTCTTCCTCAGCCCGGACCGCACCTGTACCTGCGAGGGGGACTGGGACCACGTCTTCCAGGTGCCCGTGCACTCGGCGGACACCCCCCAGGTGGTGCTCAGCGAGGACCGCGAGGTCGGCTCGGCCACCTGGCTCGGGCCGCTGAAGGGCGGCGGCGTCGTGGTCGAGCGGACCTCGGCGGCCGGGACGCACGTGGCGACCCTGCAGGACGCCCGGATGGACGGCTCCGACCCCCGCGACCTCGGCCTGACCATCCTGAAGGAGGACCCGTCGGCCGACAGCAACACCGACCCCGCCAAGGACCCGCTGTTCCAGCCCGCTCCCGGGTACGACCCGTGGACCGAGCGGCAGAACTACACGCCCGACGGGCGCAGGATCGTGCTGACCCGCTTCGAGGACACGCCCGACGGCCGGATCGAACGGATCTGGATCGCGGACGCCGACGGTTCCCGCGCGGCGCCGCTGCCGCTCGCGGGCCGCGGCCCCAGGGACTGGGACACCGACCCGACGTTCTCCCCGGACGGCCGGTTCCTGGCCTTCACCCGCACCTCGCCCGGCGGCGCCGGTGGTGACACGGGCATCCCGCGCATCCTGATCGCGGACGCCGCCACCGGTGCGATCCGCGGCGAGATCACCCCGCCCGCCGGCCAGGCCCGGGGCGGCGACGCCCAGCCCACGTGGTCCTCCGACGGCACCGCGCTGGCCTTCACCCGCAACCTCGTCATCAACGGCGGTGGCGGCAACAAGCACATCTGGACCGTCCCCGTGGACCACTTGGACCGGCAGCGCGACCTGAGCGCCACCCTGTGTCCCGGAGCCTGCGAAGTCATCGACGACAGCCCGGCGTTCTCACCGGACGGCGCCACCATCGCCTTCAACCGCAAGAACGGCGGCGGCCGCGTCGACGAGCGCGACGGCATCCTGCTCGCCTCGGCGGCCGGCGGTGCCTGCCGGGTCCTGCTGCCCGACGCCGCCCGCGACGTGCCGGGGGCCTGCGGCCGGGAACTGCCCGAACCCACGGCCAAGGGACCGTTCCAGCCCCGCGACGCCGCATGGACCGCCGACGGCAAGAGCCTGGTGCTCAGCGCCCGCGGGTCACGGGCCCCCAACAGCCCGGAGAAGCTGAAGCTGGTGGACGTTGCCTCCGGCGACCACACCCTGCTCGTCACCGGCCTGCCGGGCCGCCAGAAGGAACCCGGGGTGCAGCAGTCGGTGGACCTCGCGGTGCGCGCTCCCGACAAGGCGGCGCCGCTCACCGTGGGCGGCTCCGGCACCGTCCGGGTGGACGTCGTCAACCACGGCCCGGCGGCCTCACCCGGTACCCGGCTGACCGTCGCGCCGCCGCTCGGCGTGGGCGTCACCGCGCTCACCGCACCCGGCGCCACCTGTGACGCGGCGGCGTTGACCTGCGCCCTGGGCGTGGTACCTCCCGGCGTCACCGTGCCGGTGACCGTCACCCTCACCGGCGTCACCCCCGGGGACCAGCCGGTGGACTGGTCGGTCACCGGCACCGTCCTCGACCCCCGCCCCAGCGACAACGCCGGCCGGACCGTGGTGCCGGTGCGCGAGGCACCCGTACCACCGACCCCCACCCCGACGCCGAGTCCGACTCCGCCCACCACGCCTCCGACTCCGACGCCGCCCGCCACGCCCACGCCCACGCCGCGGCCGGAGCCGCCCGCGCCCCCGGCCGGCCCCGGGCTGCGCGTCACGGCGCAGCCGAACCCCGGCTACGTGGGCGGCCGCGTCGTCGTCACGTACACCGTCAGCAACGGCCGCAACGCCCTGGCCACCGGCCTGCGACTGCGCATCGGCCTCCCCCAGGGCGTGCCCCACGACGGGCCGCCGCCGGGCTGCGACCGGAACGGGGAGTGCGCGCTGCCGGACCTGGCACCGGGCGCCCGGACCGTCCTACGGGTCGTCCTCAGCCCCGACAAGGCGCTCACCACCGTGGTCACCGGCAGCCTGACCACCACCGGCACGGACGCCGACCCCGGCGACAACACCGCCCAGCAGCAACTGCGCATCCTCCAGCCGCGCATCGTCGCCGTGCCGCCGATCGGCAAGCCCGGCTTCGTCACCTCGGTGCGCGGCGAGGACTTCCCGCCCGGCGTGCCGGTGCGGTTCACGTGGAAGCCGGGCATCACCGCAGCGGCGGCACCGACCTTCCCGCAGCGCGACGGCACGTTCATCGGCCAGCTGCTGATCCTGGCCAAGGACCAGACGGGCCCCCGTGTCATCACCGCGAGCGGTCCCGGCTTCTCGCCGGTGCAGACCGACTTCCTCGTGGTCAACGGCTCGGTGCAGCCGCCCGACGGGGTGACCCGCCGGTGATCCACGAAGTCGACGAGGGGCTGCGCGGACTGCTGGCGGAGTCCGGCCTGGAGGCGTCGGGCGTCGAGGTGGTCTTCGACGCCCCGACCAGTGACTGGGCGGCGCGCCGCAGCGCGCCCACGGTCTGTGTGTTCCTGTACGACATCCGCGAGGACCACACCCGGCGCGGCAGCGGCGCGGGCGAGGTGTACGACGCGGACGGGTTCGTCGTCGCGCGCCGCACCCCGCCGCGCTGGTTCGAGCTGACGTATCTGGTCACCGCGTGGGCGAGCCGGCCGCAGGACGAGCACCGGCTGCTCTCCCAGGTGCTCTCCTGCCTCGTGCACACCGACACGCTGCCCCCGCGCCTGCTCACCGGCACGCTCGCCGAACTCGGCCTGCTCGTGGACGTGGACGCGGGCGCCACCGGCATGGACGCGCCGGCCGCCTCCGACGTGTGGTCGGCGCTGGGCGGCGATCTGAAGCCGTCCCTCGGGCTGCGCGTGAAGGCACCGCTGGCGGGCATCAGCAGGGTCACGGCCCCGCCCGTCACGGAGGGGCTCGTCGTGAACTCCGTACCGCAGGCCGAACCGGACGGGGCCGCGAGCGGGCGCCGGCTGCGCTACGCCGAGCTGAGCGAGCCGGGACCGGAAGGCTTCGGCGGCTCCCGGGAACGGCCCAGCGTGCCCGCGCGCCGCCGACGGGGGGAACGGCAGCCGTGACGCGGACCGTCCAGCCCGCGACCGCGCCCGCGGTCCCGGCCGACACCACCCCCTACCTGTGGGCACGGCTCCGGTTCGTCGAGGAGCGGGTGCGCCGGGCCGTGGAGCTCCGGCGGGCCGTCGATCCCGACCCCGACGACCCCTACCGGGGCCAGTACCTCACGCCCGAGGCGGTGTCCCGCATCCTGGAGCCGCCGCACGGCCCCGGCCTGCCCGCGCTCGCACCGGCCCCGCCTCCACCCGGCTCGCCGCTCGACGTCCTCGCCGCGCGCTTCGCGCTGGCGCCGCTCGACCTGGACCTGCTCCTGGTCGCCATGGCGCCGGACCTGGACGCCCGCTTCGAACGGCTCTACGGCTACCTCAACGACGACCTGACCCGCCGCCGGCCCACCGTCGGTCTCGCCCTCGAACTGGCCGGCCGCACCGGGGTGGCGGCCGCGCGGTTCCGGCTCTCCCCCGGCGCACCGCTCGTCGCGGGCGGTCTGCTGGAGGTCACGGAGCCCGAGCGGCCGCCCCTGTCGAGGGTGCTGGCCGTCCCGGACCGGGTCACCGCCCATCTGCTCGGCGACGCCTCGCCCGACCCGCGTCTGGCCGATGTGCTCGGTCGGGCCACCACCGACCCGGCCGTCGACCCGGCCGAGCTGCGGCGGGCCGTCGCCGCGGCCGGCAGCGGCAGCCGCCATGTCCACCTGCGGGCCCGCGGCGGGGATCCCGAGGGCCTGGCCGCCGCCGCGCTGCACGCGTGCGGGCGCATCCCCCTGGCCCTGGACGCGGCGGCGCTGGCCGACCACGCCCGCGCCGTGCCCGAACTCGCCCGCGCCACCGCCCGCGAGGCCCGTCTGACGGGTGCCGGTGTGCTGCTCGGGCCGCTGGAGGAACTGCCCGACAAGCCCGACGAGCGGGCCCGCGTCCTGCGCACGCTGTGCACCGTGCTGCGCGGCGTCCCCCTGTTCACGTACGGCACGAACGGCTGGGAACCCGCCTGGGCGGCCGACACCCCCGTCACGCTGACGGTGGCGGCTCCCACCCCCGACCGGCACGTCACCCGCTGGCGGCACGCGCTGGAGCGGGCCGCCGGAGAACACGGCGCGGGCGGCGGGGACGCCGACGCGCTCGCCCGGTCCGTGTCCGCGCACCGCCTCGACGCCGGGCAGCGGCGGCGCGCCGCCGACGCCGCGGTGCGCACCGCCGCGCTCGACGGCCGCCCGCTCTCCCCCGACGACCTGCGCACCGCCGTACGAGCCCAGAACGGCGCGGGGCTCGCCCGTCTCGCCCGCCGGGTGGAGCCCGCGGTGGGCTGGGACGACCTGGTACTGCCCGCCCCCACCCACCGCCGGCTGCGTGAACTCGCCGTGCGCGCCCGCCACCGCGACCAGGTGCTCGGGGAATGGGGCATGCGGCCCGGCGGCGGGCGCGGGCGCGGGGTGATCGCACTGTTCGCCGGATCCTCCGGCACCGGCAAGACGATGTCCGCCGAGGTCGTGGCGGCCGACCTGGGCATGGACCTGTACGTGGTGGACCTGTCCACGGTCGTCGACAAGTACGTCGGCGAGACCGAGAAGAACCTCGAACGGATCTTCACCGAGGCGTCGGCCGTCAACGCGGTACTGCTGTTCGACGAAGCCGACGCGATCTTCGGCAAGCGCTCGGAGGTGAAGGACGCCCACGACAAGCACGCCAACATGGAGTCCGCCTACCTGCTCCAGCGGATGGAGTCGTTCGACGGCATCGCGATCCTCACCACCAACTTGCGGGCCAACCTCGACGAGGCGTTCACCCGCCGCCTGGACGTGGTCGCGGACTTCCCGGTGCCCGACGCCGCCCAGCGCCTGGCCCTGTGGGAGCGGTGCCTGGGCGACCCGCTGCCCCGGGCCGACGACCTCGATCTCGGCTTCTGTGCGGACCGGTTCGAGCTGGCCGGAGGCTCGATCCGGGCCTGCGCGGTGACGGCCGCCTACTTCGCGGCCGCGTCGGGTGAACCGCTGACCATGGGTCAGGTGGTGACGGCGGTCGCCCAGGAGTACCGCAAGCTCGGCCGCCTGCTCCTGGACGGCGAGTTCGGACCGTACCTGGGCCAGGTCACGCAGCTGTGAGCAGGGCGGCGAGGGGCCGGGCGCGGTGCCTGGCCGGTCCGGCGGGGGCGACCGGGAGGGCAGTGTGCTTGCCCCCGGCCGGGTCCGAACGCCCTTGCCCGCGGCGGGGACCGCCGGAAAGGCTGTGGACAGACCTGATGGTGAAACGTGACCCAAGGAGCGAGCATGCCGACGTACCTCACCCCGGGCGTGTACGTGGAGGAGGTGCAGTCCGGTGCTCGCCCGATCGAAGGGGTCGGCACCGCCGTCGCCGCGTTCGTGGGATTCGCCCAGAGCGGCCCGTTCCACGAGCCGACGCTGGTCACCAACTGGGACCAGTACACCCAGCGGTTCGGCGGCTTCACCGAGGGCACCTATCTGCCCCACTCCGTCTACGGATACTTCGCCAACGGCGGTGGCGCCGCGTACGTCGTCCGCATCGGCGGGCCGGCCCAGGGCGCCTCCGCACCGGCCGCTCCGGGTGCGGCCCCCCAGCCCCGCGCCGCGGAGCCGGTCGAGCTCGGCGGCTTCCTGATCGCGGCCCGGCCGGGTGTCACCGGCGTGTCCGTGGAGATCGCCGACGCGGACGGCGAGAACCCGGCCGAGGACCGCTTCAAGGTCCTGGTCCGCCAGAGCCAGCAGGTGGCCGAGACCTACGAGGTGTCCGCCCGCAAGAACGTCAAGGGCTACCTCGTCACCCAGGCCCGCGCCTCGAACCTGATCGAGGTCACCGAGCAGCGGGGCGCGAGCCAGACCCGGCCCGCCGGGCAGACCGTCGTCCTGCCCGACGCCCCCGCCGCGTCGCCCGCTCCGACGGACCACGGCGGCGTGGCACGGCTCGACCCGGCCGAGTACGTCGGCGACTCCGCCGCCCGCACCGGGTTCGCCGGCCTGGAGACCATCGACGAGATCACCATGGTCGCGGTGCCGGACCTGATGAGCGCGTACCAGCGCGGCGACATCGACTCCGAAGGCGTACGCACCGTGCAGCTCGCGGTGATCTCGCACTGCGAGCAGATGGGCGACCGGGTGGCCGTCCTGGACACCCCGCCCGGCCTCTCCGCGCAGCAGGTGCGCACCTGGCGCAACGACGAGGCGGGCTACGACTCCCGCTACGCCACCCTCTACTACCCGTGGGTGCGGGTCTTCGACCCGGCCGCCGGGCACAACACGACCGTCCCGCCGAGCGGCCACGTCGCCGGTGTGTGGGCGCGCAGCGACGCCGAGCGAGGCGTGCACAAGGCCCCCGCCAACGAGGTGATCCGCGGCGCGGTGGACCTGGAACTGCGCCTGAGCAAGGGCGAGCAGGACCTGCTCAACCCGATCGGTGTGAACTGCGTACGGGCCTTCCCGGGCCGGGGCATCCGGATCTGGGGCGCCCGCACCCTCTCCTCCGACCCGGCCTGGCGCTACCTGAACGTGCGCCGCCTCTTCAACTACCTGGAGGAGTCCATCCTCCTGGGTACCCAGTGGGTGGTCTTCGAGCCGAACGACGACCGGCTCTGGTCGTCGATCCGGCGCAACGTCACCGCGTTCCTCACCGAGGAGTGGCGCCGCGGTGCGCTGTTCGGCCGCACGGCCGCGGAGGCGTTCTACGTCAAGTGCGACCGGGACAACAACCCGCAGGAGTCGATCGACCAGGGCCGCGTGGTCTGTGAGATCGGTGTGTCGCCGGTCAAGCCCGCGGAATTCGTGGTGTTCCGGCTGGCCCAGTTCTCCGACAGCACCAGCCTCATCGACGAATGATCCGCACAAGGAAAGGTGAAGGACAGTCATGGCAGAGGGCGATGCTCTTTCCACACACGTCTTCGGCGTACAGCTCGGTGGTTACCTGGTCGAGTCGGTCCAGGAGATCAGCGGCCTGACCGTCGAGGAGGAGGTCGTCGAGGTCCGCCAGGTCAGCGCGGAGGGCAAGCAGATCATCCGCAAGCAGCCCGGCGCCCGCCAGGCGGGTGAGGTCACGATCACCCGGGGACTCGACAAGAGCAGCGAGTTCACCAAGTGGATCAAGGAGACCCTGAACAACGGGGCCGTCGACACCGCGCGGCAGAACCTCACCATCGAGATCAAGGACTCCACCGGTGCGACCGTCCGCCGCATCCAGCTGATGCAGGGCTGGGCCTCCAAGTGGGAGGGCCCCTCCCTCAAGGCCGGCGAGTCCGCCGCGGCCACCGAGTCCGTGACCATCGTGTTCGAGGAGATCATCGTCGAATGAGACGTCGTACGGTGACGGCGGGCAACCTGGAGGAGATCCTCCAGGTCACTGCGCCCACGACGGCCCCGGAGCAGCCGGCGGCCCCTCCGGCCGCCGCCGCTCCGGCGGCGCGCGAGGACCACGGGCTGCGAACGGAGTTCGAGTTCGAGCTGCCGCGCGGGTTCGTCGACGAAGCGGGCACGGTGCACAGGCACGGCTCCATGCGCCTGGCCACCGCCCGCGACGAGCTGCGCCCCCAGATCGACCTGCGGGTCAAAGAGAACCCCGCGTACCTCAGCGTGGTGCTGCTCAGCCAGGTGATCACCCGGCTCGGCACCATCACCGACGTGCACGCCGGGATCGTGGAGCGGATGTACGCGACCGACGTCGCGTTCCTGCAGGACTTCTACCGGCGCGTCAACAGCGAGGGACACACCCGCGCGGCGGTCACCTGCCCGCACTGCGAAGGCGGCTTCGAGGTCGACCTCTCCGGTGGGCGCCTGGGGGAATCGTGACGTACGCCCTCCCCCGGCTCAGGGAGGAGATCGCGTACATCGCCTACCACTTCCACTGGCAGCGCGACGAGGTCCTCGACCTGACCCACGGCGAGCGCCAGGAGTGGGTCGCCGAGATAGCCCGCATCAACACCCGTGTGAACGAAAGTGGTTGAACGAATGGCATGGCGGGACAGGCTGCGTCGGCGCGCCGCCGTGCCGGACGCCGCGACCGACCGGGGAGCGGAGCCGTCCGGGTCTTCCGGCGCAGCGGGTGGCGCACGGGAGGTCGGTGTACCCGGCGGGTGGGACGGCGGCTGGCGCATGACGGCGCCGCCCGTACTGACCTTGTCCCGCGCGGCCATGGGCGTCAGCGACGGGCTCGCCTTCCGGTCCGGCCTGGCTTCGTGGCGCGATCCCTCGTTCGACACCGGGCTCGCCCACGCCCTGCTGCCGACCGCCCCGGCCGGTCTCGTGCGCGGGGTCACCCGCCCCGCCGGCGCACCCGGCGCCCACAGCGGCGGCGGCCCGCTGCTGCTGCGGGCGCTGCGCCGGCCGCCCACGGCGGATGAGCCCCCGGCTCCGGCCGCCCCGGGCGCACCGCGGAAGGGCGACACCCCGCAGATCTCACGCCGGGTGCGGCCCGACGCCGCCTCGTCCCGGCCGAGCCGCTCGGCGCCGGATCCCGTGGTGCCCGGACCGGGCGCACCCGCGCCGGACTCCGCGGCCGCACACTCCACGCCCGCTCCCGCCGTGCAGCGGGCCGGGGCGGCGGGCAGCCGTGCCGCCACGGCCCCGGCCGTGCCCGGCCGCCCGCCGACGCCTGCGCGCTTCCCGCTGGTCCGCCGTATCGCGGTGGTCCCCGGCGCATCGTCGAGCACCGCCCAGCGGGCCGTGGCCCGCACGCCCGGCTCCAGCAGGACCGTCGGCTCCACGGGGGCCGCATCCGCGCCGCCCGCCACACCGTCCCGTTCCGGCCGCACGCCGGGGGAGCCGCCCGCCCACGGGACGCCCGGCACCGCCGTGGTCCGGCCGCGCGCCGTAGGCCGCGCGCTGACCGTCGCACGCGTCTCCGCCGCGCCCGGGCGCCGCGTGTCCGTCGTCCGCCCCGCACCGGTGCCGACGGCCACGGCCGGGTCGGGCACCCCCGCGCAGGGGGCGGACGCTCGCGCGCCCTTGGGCTCGCCCCTCACCGAACCGCCGTCCACGGCAACGCCGTCGGAGCGCCCCGCGGCGGCCCCCGCACCCGCGCCGGCCCTGCCCGTGGTCCAGCGCCAGGCAGGGCCGGCCGCCGGGGGGAACGTCACTCCCGACCGTCACGGACCCGAGGCCTCCGCCCCGGCCGCCCCGGTCACGCAGCGCGCGGGAGGCCGTGCGCCCGCCACCGCCGTGCCCTCGGACCGCTCCGCGGCAGCTCCCGTACCGGGGGTCCCCCTGGTCCAGCGCCGGGCCGAGCCCGCACCGGCCGGTGCGGCCGCCCCCGACGGCGGCGGCCCGCAGCACCGTACGGATGAGCCCGCCGCGGGTGCCCCGGCCTCCGTGCATCCCTCGGAAAGCCGTCCACCCCTCGGCGCCTCCCGCACCGCACCGCCGCCCGCGGCCACACCGTCGGGCCCGTCCGCAACGGCTCCCGCACCCACCGCGGCCCTGCCCGTCGTCCAGCGCCGGGCCGAACCCTCGGCCCAGGACGCCGCCAGCCCCGACAGCAGCGGCCCGAAGCCCACCGCACCGCGCCGGGCGGAGCCCGCGACCGACCACGAGGCGCCCGTGCGGCGCCGGGCCGAGCACACGGCCGCCTAATCATTAGGGGAACAGTGTGAGCAGCGTGACCAATTCGGGTCCACAGGACGCGGCATCCCCGGCAAGCG